>JAFTEH010000107.1 GCA_017453745.1 Spirochaetaceae bacterium | reverse complement strand
GACAAGGTTACTTGAAAAGGCAGGGGCAGGTTTTAAGCGTCAGTTTGATGAGCAAACCTATAAGAATTTTTTTTATGATGCAGGATATACTGATGTGTCATACCACATCGTTAAAGGCAGAATGTCATGTATGATTGCGGTGATACGGAAGTAATAAAAAATAGCATAAGGGAGTAAAACGAAATGGCAAAAACGGTAAAGTACTTAAGGCACATTGTTGCACATCTTGAAAAACGCTATGGTTGCGAAAAAACAAGGGCTATTATGTCAAAAGCGATGGAACGCTATGAAGAAATTCTTGATGAAAACAAGGATGAACCGAAAGAATACCACATACACACGCACATGAGAATTTATCCTGCGATAGCTGTGTTTGATGCTATGACGAGCGAAGGTATCAATCGTAAAGAAGTAGCAGATTTTCTCAATGACTATTATCGATGGCGAGCGAGTGGTATGGCTCCGAAAATCAAGGCTCTTTTTAAAATACCACTCTTATATAAAATTGTTCCAAAGTTTTTCTTTAACATGACACAAAAAACTTTTGGGCCACAGATGGGTTTTACTTCTAAAGACCAATATCTTTCAAAAGACGAAATGCGTTTTAACATGACAAAATGCCCCTATCATGACAAATGCACACACTATGGTTGTCCTGAAATTGTAAAAGGGTATTGCGATGCAGATGATATTTGCTATGGAAATATGCATCCCAAACTTAGTTGGGAGAGAACAAAAACATTAGGGTACGGCTTTGATGTATGCGATTTTAAAGTGCGTGTTGTAAAGAAAATATAAGTATTACCGTTTGTAACTTCGCCACCGTTTTACCAGCATTTTATCACCAAGTCAGCCTATTTTCCGCTTAGCTCTCCAAGCAGGATACCACTTGACAAACCAGATTGTAAAAATGCCCATCACACAAGGTATGATGCTGTTTACTATCACAGTAAGATAAGCAAAATGCGTGTTAGATAAAAGATAAGTCCACACCGCTTGTAACACATACAAGGAGCCCCACAGTATTGCAAGTATCCGATTGGTTTTCATAAAAAGCGGATTTGCGTGAGCCTTATCGCCCCCATAGTCGTATTTACTATACGCTGCACACAATGGCTCTTTGGTAAAACATGAAGTGAGCCACATCAAACCGAAAGTCAAGTAGCCGATGGGTATCGCTAGGCTATCATTTCTCGTAACATGTGAAAAACATGACAATAGTCCAACAGCAAAAAGCGAAAGTCTATCCCAAATCGTAAACCGCACTTTCCGCATAATAAGAGGCATCGCCGCACACAAGCCCAACGCCACAAGTGAACCAATCGTTACATTAATAGGTAGCCCAATCCAAAACGCCATCCAAGGAATCAGCATGGTCAACATCGTAGGCTTTTTTAAGTTGTCATCTTGCGCACAGTTTGACTTTAGGCTAACATCATCGCTTGGACTCGCAAGACCAAAAAATGTATCCCAGTGTATCATCAGAGAAAAATCACCTTGCACAGTGTACATACCTTTTGCGAGAGCTTGTGAACCGGTAATCTCACCACGAGAAATTGACAGCCACACTTCAAACGGTGTTTCAATACGAGTTGTCGCAGTAAGGCTTCCGTCGGTGTAAACCTCGCTTCCCTCTTCGCCAAGTTGAATTTGATATGTTGAACCTGTATCGGTGTAGTGCATCTCCAATACGCGCACCCTTCCATCGTATGAAGATTTATTGTAAAGGGCTGCCATCTGCCGAGTAAAGATTAAATCTTTAGGTTCTTTTTGGTTTTGATTGTCTGTCGTTTTAGTTATGCCCCAACTTGCATCTGCCATTCGCTCAAAAACTTCTTTTGGATACAGGAGCTTTTTCAAATTCATTTTTGTGGATTCGCTAATCGAGCCAAGAGCGTATTCAGAACCTGCGGTTTTAACAACATTTAAGTATTCGTCAGTGCGAGCATGCAGTTCTGGAACTTGGAATAGTTCACCTTGTCCACAAAACACCGTTTCGCACTTGCCCTTTCCGAGAAAGTGTTCAAACATTGTAAGCACACTATCGTAGTTTTTTTCGGCACTGAAAAACCCACAAGTCGAAACAAGTACATGTTTAGTACTTGACATATCGTAGCGAGTTTCGTGACTACCGCTACTCGTACCATCAGTACTTTCACTCATAAAGGGTAAAACCAATGGTAATTGCCTATCAATCATATTTTTAAGAATACCAGGAACCGAAAAATAGTACAATGGGAAACTCCACACTACGAGATGTGCATTACGAATCTGTTGTAAAACTGTTTGCATGTCATCTTGAATACAACAAACACCGGGCGTATTTTTCCAACACGCAAAGCATCCTTTGCATGCGGCAATGTTTAATGATGCTACTGTTACAGTTTCAAGATTTATATTGTTACTTTTTGTCCGGTGCTGTTCGCAAAACCCTTTAAGAAATGCCTTAGCTAGTTTAAGAGAATTACTTTTTTCACCTCGTGGACTACCATTGATGAGAAGTATATTCATAATGTAATTTTAGGTTATCCTATGTTACTATTATTGTAGCACATTGCACAAAAAAATACAACTATGGGATAGCATTTTATCAAAATATGTGGTATAAAGGAGGGGGTGAGGTTATGAGTATACTATTACTTGTTTTATGTACATACACTTGATGGTGGTAAATAACAACCCCCTCAATAAAAGGATCTTTCTATAAATGACATCTGTGGCGAAAAATATTTTCCGTGCAATTCACGAAGGAAAATGGCTTTACATCGAGTATCAAAATAAAGCGGCTCATAAAACAAAATACATGATTGCAATTTATGACATAGATATTGAGTATAAATCCCTTTCTGTTACTGGATTACACATCGGAGACTATTCTACAAAAGAACTTACTATCTACATTGACAGCATTTTATTTTCTAAAATACTGGATGGAACATATTATAAAACGAACGCTAGACTTATCGAAGACATTGCACTGTATCCACAAAAATATACAAGTCTTTTTTCTAATATACCAAACCTAAAAACATTACAGTATCTTTCTGATTGTAATAAGCTTTCAGATCTTCCAAAACTGAATACTGAATATGAACTTGTCAAACAATTAGATGCTTCAAAAATAACAAAGTGCATATACAAACTTGACGATGAGCAGTTTCGTCATTTTATACATAGTTTTAAGAAAAAAGCTGAAACAAAATCAGAAAGTGCTAGCCAGTTGGTTTTACAAATTGCTTTAAATGTACTTTCAATTCACTTACCAAAAGGGCTTTATGTGCTTGCGTATCGAGAAGTGCGTCTTGATGTCGAAAAGAAAACTCTTATTGCAGGAAATATAAAAATATGTTCAGAGTTCTCTATTGCTACTGATGAGCATAACATATCCCAAGGCTTAAGCATACATAAGTTTCTTGATTCAGATGATATGATATTGCTTGATGATTTTGAAGCGAATGCTGAAGTGATAAAAAACACTATTACAGAACATCTAAAAAAACACAAATCTGGTGCGGTAGATGACTTACCATATTTTTTATGTATTCAACGAGATATAAATGCAAACCTTGAAAAAGAATACGAAGCAATTCTTGCTATGTATGCTGAACAAAAAGTAACCGAGCCGATTCAAGCGTTTTTTGGTGAACTGCGTTCCATCAAGCCAAATGACGAGATTTTACCCATTGCACTTATCGATAAAAAAGTAAACCTTGATCAGTTACTTGCAATTCACAATGCGATAAATTATCCTGTTGCCTATATTCAAGGTCCACCAGGTACAGGAAAAACAACAACAATTATCAATACTATTATCACAGCGTTTTTTAATGCAAAGACGGTTCTTTTTTCTTCATATAATAATCACCCGATTGACGGTGTGTTTGAAAAACTTGCTTCGCTTACCTACAAAGGCTATACAATACCGTTTCCTATTTTACGGATTGGAAGCAATGCAAGAGTTCCTGACACTTGTTCTCACATTAAAAAACTTATTTCGATGGTGGAGCGATTGACGGTGTTTGAAGATGTTTTAAAACAAAACAAACAAGCCCAACTTGAGCGAACTAAAAAACTGACCGAACTTTTGCAAAAGTATGAACGGCAAATTGATTTAAGAGAGCGAGTAGAACTGATTGAGTCAATGCTTTCAAAAAATGAAAACATGAGTTTGCGTTTAGTTCTCCAAGGTCAACAAGAATCTGAAATCTACAAAGAACTTTCGCTCATTGGAAATATAAACGAAGAAGATGCACTTTCACTTTTAGATTTTGATAGAGAAAGACTGTTGCAGTATGTCAATTATGCTTCTGTTAAATTGATTAAAAAACTTTTTAGTCATGAGTATAAAGACTTTATGGAAATTATATATATGCAAAACGAGGAAAAACAGATAAGCGCATTTAATACATTTTTTTCAAAGTCGGAAAATGTGGAGCGAATAAAAAAAGTGTTTCCTGTGTTTTGTGCGACATGTATTTCTTCTCAAAAAATTGGTATGCCACAAACATATTTTGACATGACAATTATTGATGAAGCAAGTCAGTGTAATACAGCCGTTTCCCTTATTTCTATTATTCGTGGGAAAAGTCTTATGCTTGTCGGCGACCCACAACAGCTTAACCCTGTTATCACTTTAGATAAAACGATAAACGAAGAGTTAAAAGCTAAATACCAAACAAGTGATACTTATGACTATATAAAAAACTCATGCTATAAAGCCTTTCTTGCAAGTGATTCAGTAAGTCAGGAAACATTGTTACGCAATCATTATCGGTGTGCAAAAGAAATTATCCAATTCAATAATACAAAATACTACAATAATCAGTTATGCATACGCTCAAAAACACCCGATGAAAAACCTCTTGTGTTTTGTGATGTCAAGGAAAATTATGCGAGAGAAAAAAATACTTCACCACAAGAAGCAAAAAAAATTGTAGAATATGTGGCTTGTCATCTTGACAAAAATATCGGTATTATAACGCCATTTAAGAATCAAAAAGAATTAATTGAATATGAACTTAAAGAAAGAGGATTAGATCAAAAAGTAAGTTGTGGAACCGTACATACATTTCAAGGTGACGAAAAAGATGAAATTTTATTTTCGCTTGCCTTGACAGATAATACTTACCAAAAAACATACGATTGGTTAAAGAACAATAGGGAGCTTATCAATGTGGCGGTTTCTCGTGCAAAAGATAAACTCGTGATTTTTTCAAGCTCAAAAGAACTTGAGCGTCTTCATACAAAAGACGAAGGAGATGATTTGTATGAACTTACAAAATATGTTCAGCAAAACGGTGAGTATACAGTTACTGCACGGGAAACAACTTCTCGTGCACTTGGAATTAAACCTTATAGTACAGAAACAGAAAACGCATTTTTGACAACACTTAATCATGCTCTTTCAAATGTTTTAAATGAAAATGCAAAATACACAGTAAAACGAGAAGTACAACTTTCACATCTTTTTGAAAAAAACAAAAAGGATTGTGATTTTTTTTACAAAGGCAGTTTGGATTTTGTCATTTACAAAAAGGGATTTCGTGGTAAGGAAGAGGCAATGCTTGCTATTGAACTAAATGGTCCAGAACACAGTGAAGATGAAAAAGTAATTGAGCGTGATAACAAGAAAAAACAAATATGTAAAAACCACGGTTTTGAATTAATTTGTGTCGATAATACCTATGCTCGAAGATATAATTTTATAAAAGATATACTTGAAGGATTTTTTATAAAAAAATAATAGTATGGATGATAAGATTTTTTCCTTGTATATTTATAATATGACACTACTCTACTATACAAAGAAATACAATCATATCCCACTTACAGCAACAATATAAAACAACTAGCATATATCACAAGAGCGTTTTTCAAAATTATTAGTCTAGCATTAGGTAAGGCCTACATCTGTTTCTCTTATTTCTCTATTAAACTCTTTTAGAAATGTTCTTAAATACTTATCTCGTGCGGTGGCAATTTTTTTAGCTTCTTCGGTATTCATTTCGTTTTTCAAAAGCAAAAGTTTATCATAAAAATGTTGTACACTATCTTCTATAGATTTTCCCATTTTACCGCCGTAGGCAAAGACGCGTGCAATTCCTATAGCACCAATCGCATCAAGTCGGTCAGCATCTTGTACAATTTTTCCTTCAAGACTCGTTGGCGTTTTTCCGCGATTTTTGCTAAAAGAAACCTCGTTGATTATGGTGCATATTTTTTCTATTTTAGAAGAGTTAAGATTTTGCATTTCCAAAAAATGTCGTGCGTTCGCATTGTTTTTGGAGTGAAATAACTTATGGTCATCGACATCATGGAGCAAGGCGGCTAATGCAATCGTTTGCCTATCACAGTCAGAATATAATGCTGCAAGGTTAAATGCATTCTTATAGACACGAATTGAATGGTTTATGTCATGCCCGTCCGTATTATTTTTGAAAATACTTTTTATGTACTTTATTGCATTATCTATTGTTGAACTAGTCATCTGTTTCTCTTCAAGCTTTTCCATACACACTCCTTTATGTGAATATATTCATCTTCAGTTATTTTAAAATATGCACATAGCTCAACATCAACATCTTCTTGCTTTTTTATGCCGTTTAGTATACTGGAATACAAAGAAAGAAATTTCTCTTTTAATTTTTTATCTAAAACAGGCAAAGGGAAATCTTGAAAATGCTGTTTTAAAACCTTTTTTGATTTAAATTTTTTTTGATACATAAATGTGTAAATGGGGCTATTGAATAAACAGACAAGAATTTCCATCGGATAGTCATTTGAAATAATTATGTTCGCACTATTTAAAACTAAATGATAACTGTCAAGTGCACACACGATTTTATCAGAAATAAATTTGTACACAATTTTTTTTGCTCGATACATTTCTATCGGTGCAACCTGCTGGAAAACATCAGGAGTAAAATTTATAAAAGTTTCAGGCTCTTTTAGTTTGTATGGTAATATATCTTTCCCACGAAAAATAGCCTCTTCATTTATACCTTTTATTTCATGAATATATTTTTTATTGTTGCCTGTTACAATACCTAATGCAAACTTTGTGTTAGTCGAAAGTTTTACACAGTGAGCAGAATAGATTTTTCGTAAAATAAGATCATCAGTTTTATCAACCGTATACGAAATAAAATAATCAGGTGCACTTATATTTTTTTTGTTGAGTGCATAGCTTGTTTCTTTTTTAATGATAATCTCTGTTTCTTTATTTGTAATTTCAGAGAGTTTCAAAAGTACACATTCGGACTGGACACCTTTGAAAGCCATTCCCAACGGAGTTATTTCAATGTTCCGCCGTAAGCTCAACAAAAATTTTCGTATATTTTTATGCGTTGAAACATTTAAGAGAGATTCTGGTAAAAAGAAATACAATGTACCACGCTTTGATAACTTTTGAATTGCATTATACAATGCGATACTACATACTTCTGTTGTTGATAAATCAGGATATTGTTTTAACAAAATATCTTTTTGCTCTTTTGAAAGTTTACTTCCCCACGGTGGATTTGTTACGATAAAATCAAAAGTTTCATTTGTGTTACTATACAATACGGTTTTAGAAGATGTAATCTTAGATGAGGTATTAGCATTGCAAAAAATCAAATCGCTTTTTTCAATATGCGGTGTAATAAAAGCATTGTTAAAAAATAAAATAAGATTAACATGACAAATGAGCAAAGCGATTTCATCTATATCAAACGCATAAATATTATTTGGGTTATGGTTTTTAGAAAGCGTATTGATTAAAATGCTTCCGCTTCCGCAACAGGGGTCAAGCACTTTTGCACTTTCGGGAATTTTTATAGACGAGAGCAACTCTGGTGGTGTATAAAAAGAACCGCTCTTTGATTTAGTAGAAATGCTTTGTACCGACTGATAAAAGGCTCCTAAAATGTCGTCATCCTCATTTTCAATTACAAAATCCTTAAACAAATTATCACCTGCATCATCTGCGTACAGCCTTTGAAGCTTTGTATATATTTCCGATTTTGTTTCATACAAGTTATTGCTGATAAGGATTTGTTTTGCTAAACACACAACCGCCTGCAATACAGAAAGATTGGAAGCCTTAAATGTTAAGACAAGTTTTATAAGTAAATCTTTTCGTTTGACATTTGTAATTCCTAAAAATATGCTATCTGATTTATGTGAAAAAGAACGGTTTGCCCGTGAGTGTAGCCTATCGCTATTTGTTTCAATAGAATGTACTATAGTCGAATACACATCTTTTGTATAATAGCCATTTTCAGGAGCAGGAATCACACCTGTTTTTATCCAATTATTTACTGTTGCAAGAGAAATATTGAACTTTTTTTGAATATCTTTTTTGACAAAAGTTGCTTTTAGGCTATCCATGTACACGAGTATACTCTATTTTTGATTTTTTTGCTATGAGTCTAAAGCTATGTTCTTCGTATCAACTTAACGATAAAATAATTATACAACCTATAGTAAGACATAGCAACATCCCTGCATAAAAATACACCGTATACTATAGTTAGTGCACAACATATTACAAAAAAGGACTACTCACGATTGCTGTTTATTGTTATGAGTGATGTTCACCATGTAAAAAGGCTTTGAAGTTTCTTGACGATATATTGTCAAGTCAAAATAACCGCACAAAATACACCGTAATTGATATTAAAATAATAACCCAAATGAAAAAAATACTCTAAAAAATATCAGTACCGCAAACTGATTACTTGACAGACAAACAATACCCAGTTTTTCTGTAACAAGACGATGGCACTATGGATATATCTTGAATGTTATCTTAAACTGTATTCGGTAATCTCAAGCATCAATTTCTTCAAGCAAGTTTTGCATAATAAAATCGCGTCGCTCAGGCGTGTTTTTTCCCATATAAAATTCTAAAATTTTTGGAACCTTTTTTATAGTCTGTATAGTTACGGGTAACAGTCTAATATCCTTCCCAATAAATTGACCAAACTCTGACGGATTTATTTCTCCTAAACCTTTGAAGCGTGTAATTTCGCTATTTTGTCCTAGTCGTGCATATTCACGGTCGCGTTCTTTTTCGGAATAGCAATAACAGGTTTCCTTTTTGTTTCTAACTCTAAATAACGGGGTCTCCAAAATGTATACTCGGTTTGATGTGATAAGTTTTTCAAAGTACAACAAAAAAAATGTAAGCATCAAGTTCCGTATATGGTAGCCGTCATTATCGGCATCAGTTGCAATTATAATTTTAGAATAACGCAGGTTTTCAATATCATTTTCGATACCGAGTGCCATCATAAGATTATACAGTTCAGCATTCTTATAAATTTCAGAACGAGTTTTACCATACATATTTGCAGGTTTTCCACGCAGTGAAAAAATCGCTTGATTTAAGACATCACGACATGAAACCATAGACCCAGATGCCGAATCCCCTTCAGTGATAAATATCATTGAATCCTCTCCAAATTTTTTATCACCAAGATGGAATTTACAATCTTTCAGTTTAGGAATTTTGATTGAAATCTTTTTTGCAGCAGTGCGCGCTTCTTTTTTTATAGCAGTGAGTTCTGTTCTTAGTTTTTCGTTGTGTATAATTTTTTCTTCAAGTTTTTTTGCTATTTCAGAATTTTTTTGTAGCCACTCAACAACGGCAGACATAGTGTCATTTACAATCCAACTTCGCACTTCGGTATTGCCGAGTTTATTTTTCGTTTGGCTTTCAAAAACAGGGGATTGTACCTTGACAGAAACTGCCGCGACCATCCCTTCACGGACATCTTCACTTTTGTAATTCTTTCGATAATACGCATTGACCCCCTTAACGAGCCCCTCCTTGAAAGCGGACAAATGAGTACCACCGTCAGAAGTATACTGACCATTCACAAATGAATAGTATATTTCGCCGTAGTTATATGTATGGGAAAAAGCAAATTCTAATTTTTTTTCTGTAAAGTGTGCAAGATTGTATATGGTTTCATTGCCGATATTATCTGACAAAAGATCGACAAGCCCATTTTTTGAGCTAAAAATTTCTCCATTTAATGAAAGTGTCAAGCCTGTGTTTAAGTAAGCATAGTTCCAAATTCTTTTTTCAATAAAATTTATATTAAATGCATATTCTGGAAAAATATCTTCGTCAGGAATAAATTCTAAGAGTGTGCCATTTTGTATAGAAGACTTTATCTTGTCTGTTTTTTCACTTTTGAGTTCTCCGCGTTCAAAAATGGCTTCCTTATAATTTCCGTCGCGGTATGAAACAACGCGAAACCATTTTGAAAGTGCATTGACCGCTTTTGTTCCCACTCCATTAAGACCAACAGAAAATTGAAAAACATCATTATCATATTTTGCACCAGTGTTTATTACCGATACACATTCGACAACCTTGCCAAGTGGTATGCCTCTACCATAGTCGCGTACACTCACCTTATTGTCAAGTATCGTAATGTCAATGCGATTTCCGTTTCCCATAATAAATTCATCGATAGAATTGTCAATAACTTCTTTTAGCAAAATGTAGATTCCGTCGTCAGGATTATCCCCATTACCCAATCGCCCAATATACATGCCGGTGCGAAGTCTAATATGTTCAAGAGAACTAAGGGTTTTTATTTTCGATTCATCGTATATTACTTTTGACACAAATTACCTCAAAAATACAGATTACCGCTCACTTTACTGTAAAATAAAAAAAAATCAAGAATGCGTTACATAAAAAATTGATAAAAATCATAAGTCTTATGTGTCAATGTCAATTTCTTAAATAGCACTTTGCATTTAACATCACTAATATAAGTAACCTTCCGTAAACATTTTTGTTTTAAGCGATATGAAGAAATTTATCAGTGTCATTTTATTTATTGGGTGTGTTGTTCCCCTGTTGTTTGCACAGCAATCAAATGAAGAATCCGTTTCAAAAGAGATTGCCGTTGTGTATTTTAGTGCAACAGGTACAACAGAAAAATTGGCAAAATCGGTAGCCGAAACGGTTGGGGCAGACCTCATTGAAATAGAACCTGTCCACAAATACACAAGTGCTGACCTAAACTGGCACGACAAAAAATCGCTTACAACAATAGAATGTAACGACCCAAAATGTCGACCTGAAATAAAAAACAGCATCGACATTTCAAGTTATAATACGGTAATTCTGTGTTATCCAATTTGGTGGGCGTATGCACCAAAAATAGTTTACACATTTGTCGAAAGCCAGAATTGGAAAGACAAAGCACTCATTACGCTGTGTACTTCTGGTGGAAGCGGGCTCGGACGAAGTGGCTCTGACTTGACAAAATATGCAAAAGATGTAAACTTTAAGGGCGGTAAAGATTTTACACGCTACAGTAGTTCAGACCTTAAAAAATATATTGATGGTCTTTTGAAATAATTTTACAAAATAATTTTACATTAGATTAACTGGAAAATGTTATGAAAAGTAGCCGAACTATACTTGACATTATGATGACAATCCTATCGATTACTCTCATGGGTGGGACAGTCCTATTCCCTGATGAGCGTATACATCAGATATTGGGGCTTGTCATGCTTGGTTTGTGGATTTGTCATGTTCTGTTAAATCGTCGGTGGTTCGGCTCAATTTTTCGTGGAACATATACCCCGTACCGCACCTTACAAACGGTGATAAATATAGGCATTCTACTCTGTGCATTGCTTTTGATGATAAGCGGAATAATGATGTCGTGGTTTTTGCCTTTTGATGTTGGGACTGGTCTGGGCTTTGCGAGAATTGCACACCTATTGACTTCTCACTGGTATTATATTTTTATGTGTGCTCATATTGGATTACATGTTGCTACTATTGTAAGGCGAATTTTACATGACAAACCATTTCCTGTCATTGCAAAGATAATCATTGCTTTTATTTGCGCCTATGGAGTCTATGCTCTTTTTGTGCGAAAGATTTTTAGTTACCTGTTTTTACAACAACAATTTTTCTTTTTTGATTTTGAGCGTGGCTCTGTTCTTTTTGCATTGGATTATCTGTCCATACTTATACTCATTGCGAGCCTTTTTCACTTGCTGGGCAATTTTTTGCTTAAAAGAAAACTAAAAAATAAAGCATAACAAACTAATCTCCATTATCATCTTGTATTGCCATTGGCTGATGAGGTGAATCAGGTATATGTATACATATTTGGGTTAGCTATGAGTTGGTTTAATGCTGATTCATCTAATAAAGTGCTAGTACTCAAATCTTTAAGGGCATTTCTAAAAACTCAAAATTTAAAAAGTTTTTATGGAGTGTAGTATATAGTCCTCATCAAAAATTGTCGCTGCTTTGTGATTATTATAGAAGGAAATGTACACAGTGTTTTCAAAATGTTCCATTCAATGCGACAAGGAGCAAAACATCAGTTTTGGGACTTGTCGCATTGCGTGCGCATTATGCGCACATCTTAATAAAGCGAGTTTCTTTATTACAAGGAAGCTCAAGAAAGAAACTCGGCGTTTAAAAACAGCACGCCTATTTCAGTGCTGTTTTTAAACCTTCTTTTCCAAACTGCTGCATGAGCTATGTTTTGCCGACTTGTCTTACGCCCCACAATATGAGTGGTTTACGGTTCAACTTATTTTTCCATGTAACAAGGTCTTTAGTAAGCGAGCGATACATGAGTATTATTGTAGCAAATTTGTAAATTTTTTACAAGTATTCCGCCGAAAAAATGTAATTTTTAGCGTATTTTCTGCGGAAAAAGTGGTAAGTAGGCAGAGCCATCCATGCCAGTAGACGGCTCTGAAACATATAGTGTCGTATGAGGGATACCTTCTGCCAGTGGGGCGAAACATCTGTTACCTCTTTCTCTCCTCCATAGCCCCCCTCACAAAATTCTTTCAAAAACTTCCCAGTATACTGGGAAGTGGGGCTTGACACAAGCCCCACTTAAAAATGGCATCTCGAAAACTTACTTTCGTGATTTTTTCGAGATTGCCGACGAGTTTTCCGCCTTGAAATTGCAAGGCGAAAAACATCGCAATTTTAGGGTTACCTCTAAAAACTGATGTTTTTAGAGGTTCTATTAAAACGCTGTTCTTTGCTTACTTTACAAGCAGAACTGTCTGTCGGTTGTTGAGCGAAGTTAAAACAAGCGTTTTAAAAAATTTTTTTGGAGGAGTTATATGAAGACTCAAAGCAAACATCTTTTTTTATTGGGATTGCTCGCATTCGTAGCAATCGTCGCCACAGGCTGTCCGCACAAAAATGAGCCAATACCAGAACCAACGCCTACGCCTGCACCCGTTACGCTGTCAATCACCATGAAGACAGGAGAAGATATTCGACAACTGCTTGGTAACGCCTACTTAAAGGCAAGGAGCGAGGCAACATCATTCAAGGCTTCCACTACACCAGCCCCAAAAACTGGCGTTATACCTGTAACGCTTTCGGCAGATGGTTCTGAAACAGAATGTGTCGCTTGGTTTGACAACAACAGCAAGACAATCTTCTACTATGCAAAAGGCTACACTGACGCTGGAAAAAAAATACCGCTTGCTGTGAACTCTAAGAATATGTTCAAGCTGTGTAGTTCTCTTAAAGAAATAGACATAAGCGGTTTTGATGCCAGCAAGGCAAATAGTTATACATCTATGTTTGAGGGCTGCACTGCATTGACCACGATAAGTGGACTTGACACATTAAATACGACACGTGCTACTAGTTTTCAAGGGATGTTTAAGAACTGCTCGAATCTTACGACAATTGATGTAAGTAGTTTTGACACTAGTAAGGCAACAATCTTCACAGATATGTTTTACGGTTGTACAAACCTTACGACTATTTACGCAAAGGCAGGAACAGACTGGAGCAGCAGCACTACTTCTATGGCGGGCGAGGGCATGTTTTTGAATTGCACGAGCCTCAAAGGCGGTGCTAACACTGTATATGACAGTAAAAACGCTAACATAAGCTATGCACGCATAGACGGTGGCACATCTGCACCAGGCTACTTTACTGAAGAATAGACAAAGACAGTAGCCAAGGCGAATGCAAGGTGGGCAAAAGCCTGCCTTGTGTTTTTGTGTGGCGTCTACTGCACAGTAGGCAGCTCACATGCGAGGGCTCGCTTTAGCTGAGCCCTCGTGCAAACGCGACAGGGGGCGTAGGTGCAGAGGGCTGTTTTTGAAAAAACAGCCCTCTGGTACATTTTGTCGCACCATTTGTGCGACAAAATACTGACAACACCGAAGCACCCGGTGCCTTAAGTGTGGTGCCGTGTGAGCGGCAACATACTTAAGGCAGTCGCCCAGAAAGAGAAAAAAATCTTGTGGCTAATTTTCTAAATTATTCAATAGCAAGAAGTCTTTTAGTTTTATGTGCTGGACATTGCTTGTTGAATAGTCAAGTTCGTCGTTAGTTATTAAGATTTTTTTATCGATTTGGCTAATGCCTTTGAACGCTGACATTTCTCGCATATACGCTTTGTCTTCGGCGACGCTGTAAGCGACCTGAATGTAATATGTGTAGTTTCCTTTTTCAGCCAAAAAATCAATTTCCCTGCCGTTGTTGTCAAATACGCTCACCTCGTAGCCCATAAACAAAAGTTCATTGTAGACGATGTTTTCTAAATTATGTGTAAGGTCAAATCGATTGCTACTGACTCGTATTGAATTAAGGGCAACATCGCAATTATATAGTTTGTGGCTTTGTTCTAATGCCTTTTTTGCTTTGCGTGAATAGCGCTTTGCCTGGTCAATAATATAAGCTTCTGACAAATATTCTATCCATTTTTGTACGGTATTTGTTGAGCATGCATTTCCGTTATGTTTCATATAATCGGTGATTGATTTAGCAGAATAAATGCGAGCGTTTGATATAAGTATAAAGTGAGCGACTTTTTTGAATTCGTTCTGTTTTTTTATGTTATAGCGATGTATAATGTCGTTTAAAACGATTGTTTTATCAAGGTCATTTATATATTTTTTTATTTCTTTTTCTGTGTTGAATTCAATTCGTTTTGGAAAGCCACCCCATGTAAGATAATCCAAAACTGAAATGTCTTTATTGAGTTTTTGGGCATATTCGCTTATTTCTTTGTAGACAAAGGGGCGAATTCTAAAACTCACATATCGACCTGACAGTTCTTTGGTAAATTCGCCTGAAAGTAATTTGGAGTTTGAGCCTGTTATAAATAGCGAGCAATTATGCAGGCGTAGCGTTTTGCACGCATAGTGCCAGTCAGGGATTTCTTGGATTTCATCGAGAAAAACATAACACATTTCAGGCTTGCGGTTTTCTTCAACAAACTGCACAATATCGTGCCAACTGATGATTTTTGCTGTGGTAGCACGGTCTTCAAAATTAAGATAGATGATGTTTTTAGAAGTGTGATTTATCTCTTCCATAATTTGTTCTAGCACAACAGACTTACCAGAGCGACGAACTCCCGTTATGATTTTTATAAGGTCGCTCGTGTAAAATCCACGCACTTCGGCAATGTATTTTTCTCTTTTTATCATGTTTTCCTCGTTTCCTACTGAGAATTATAGCATATTTTGTAAAAATTCTCAATGATACTGCGAATTTTTACTTATTTTTCCGAAATTCGCAATAAAATAAGGCTTTTTTGCTAATGGGCACTTCTAAAAAAATCACTTTCCTTTTTGGGCGTGCCCCTTCGTTTGCTACGTTCACTACGGGTCGGGCTATTCGGGGTTCCGTGCTTTCGCACTCCATTCTCGGTTCTTTCGGTTCCGCTCAAGCACCGAGAACGGCTACACCGCCCCTACTATCCCTCACGCAAAGCCCACCCCACACAAAAATTCTTTCAAAAAAAAGTTCCCAGATAACAAACACCTTGCTATTTTTCGATATATCTATAAAATAGGAATTATTCAGTAGGAAATTATGAAAAGAACTATTTTTTATGTATTATGTTTTTTGCTTTTGAAAACTATTTTGATTATTGGTTGCAACAAAAAAACTACGGTAGTTGATACTTCTGACTTTATAAAAATAGAATTAAAAAATAAAACCTTTGACATGGGTAGCTATGATGACAATGCGTTTTATGATGAGATGAAACTCCACAAAGTTACCTTTACATACGACATTTTAATGTGCAATCACGAAGTTACGCAAAAAGAATGGCTTATGATTTTTAATTCAAATCCGAGTTTATTTATTTCTGAAGTGGCTTATGGGGAAGTCCAAGAAAACCGCCCAGTAGAAAGCATTAACTGGTATAGTACCATTGCTTATTGTAACAAGCGTAGTCTCATGGAAGGCTTAGAGCCGTGCTATACTGTTGAGGGGGTCAATTTTTCGACATTGAAATACGAAGATGTTCCAACGAGCTATGATAACAAGTGGAATCTTGTCACATGCGATTTTACCAAAAATGGCTACCGCTTGCCTACCGAAGCAGAGTGGGAGTATGCTGCTCGTGGGGGAATACATGCAGTCGAAGAAGAAGTTTGGCCAGGCACAGTCAATTTTGACGAGTTAAAAAACTATGTTTGGGATACCGACAACTCTCGTGATAAAACCCACGAAGTAAAAATGAAACAGCCCAATGGCTATGGCTTATATGATATGGGTGGGAATGTATGGGAGTGGTGCTGGGATTGGTACTTTCCGTGGTATACAAGCAAAGAATATGCCAAAGGTTATGATGATTACTATGTGTCGCCGCCTGAAATCGACCCGACAGGGCCCTCTACAGGGGATTGTAGGGTTATACGCGGTGGTAGCTGGAATAACTTTCCCCGTTATTGTCGTGCAACATGCTTATACTATTATAGACCATCTTTTCGCTTTGGGAGCCTTGGCTTTAGGGTAGTCCGTAGCGTGACAGATATGAGTCTCGCAGAGTAAATACTGTTTTTAAGAAAATATGTATCGCTTAGTTGATACATCATACTTTTGGTGTATACTAATAAATAGAGGGGCACCTTTATGAAAAAAATAATTACTATTTTATCGTATGTTGTTTGTTTTGCACTTTTGTGTAATAATGCTCATGCGGTTGAGATACATTACAAGCCAGTAAATGTTGACTTAGAAGAAGTTTTTTTGAATTTGCCCGATACGGTGCCAAATATCGCTCAAGGAAACTTGACAAAATCTACTCGTCAAGAACTTTTTGATGCTTACATTACAGGTAAAGATTTTATTGACGGCGAAACGAGTATTTCTTTTTTTGATTATGATCATTTAAGTGTATACATGTCGAATGGGTTTGGCTCTTGGACATTGAACTTGCTCCCTTTGCAAAACGAAGTACTCGCTATCATCATCACGGACAGATTATCAGAAGATGAGTTACAGGCTTTTGAGTTTTACATTTACAAAAACGGCAAAGCAACCAAAACCGAAAAATACGGTTATGCTACAGTTAAAAAAGCCCTTTTAGAAAATACTCAGTATGTAGAGCAAGGTATGTACGATAATGTACATCTTTCATTTGACTCGCGTAGAGCCTGCTTAAAACTATACCGTGAAAACTGGCAAGACTATTTTACCTCATCGTATGATTGCTTTGCTTTTTCATTAGCAAAAAAACAATTTGTCAAGTTCGATTACGATTCAAATCCTATCGGACAAGGCTACACAGAGAGACTTGAAAAATTGTACAAAGGTTTTGTAACTGCTTTTAACTCAAAAGATTATTTGGTTGCCCTACACTATATTTCTGATGATGCTCTTTACGAGGAACCGGTAAATATATACAGCGATGAACTTATCAAGTTTTACTTGGATGTAATACTTTCAGGTAACTGTGTTTCCGGGCAGCAATACTTTAGTTATGATTTGGATTTTTCAAAAATAAAGACAATTAAAGTTACTACATACGAAAGGTCCGGAATTGTTGAGCCGTGTTTAGAGTTGGTGGTATCAGGTAAAAAAATATTGCTTGATCTACTTGTCATAACAGAAAGTATTTGGGAAGGTGTTGATGCTGACCTTATCCTTTTTACTGAAGCAAAAGGCTAATACTACTAAAAAAGAGATGAGTAGATTATGAACGATTTTATTGGTATATGGGATTTTCATTCGTGCGCGAACGGATGTGGTGAAAATGGTGTGGCATGGCTAACTGCTGAAGAATACCTTAATTCGCCAATGGATTATATCGATAAAAATGATCCTGACGAGGTTGCTCACGAAAAAAAGAGCGTAAACAAACAGTCGGTATGAAAGTTAAACTTTGTGAAGATGGTAAAGCCTACATTCTTATGCCACTACCAGAGGGCATTTCACAAGAAGAAGTTAATGCGGCGGTTACTACAGGTCAAATTAAGGTGCTTGACGGTATGATGACCGATGAGCCTCAATCGTGGGAAGTCCGAGATGGCGAATTGTGGTGGGACGGTCAGCCACCTGAACATGCTTGGCAAAAAGTTCTCGATACGGAAGGCTTTTTATTATACGCCACATTCCGTTTTGCAAAACAAAAATAACTTTTTTTTAAGGAGAAATAGTATGAGTTCATTTAACAAGGATGCACATCATTCTGAAAACTTTACATTTAACAGTTTGCCAACAAGTGTGAGCGAATTACAAGCATTACCAGAATGCAGTTTAGATTCGCCTTTTAAGACGGCGGCCTTGACATTGGCTGTGTTGTGTCATTTTGAAAAAAACGAGACGGCGGTACACGAAATGCTTGACTTTTTAAAAGGCCCCGATACCGTATCAAATTACGAAAAACAATTTTTGCGTGATAGGCTTTCGGGAAAACAGTACAAGGTGTTTTCGTTTTTCAAAGGGGCAACGCCTGAAAACAACTACACACCAAGTACACCATATACGATAACCGTAAGTGCAAACCCCTACTCGTATCCAGATGATAACTGGGCAACGCTCTATGTACAAAGTGGCGGCGCAGATAGCCCACGCCCGATAAAACTAAGGCTAAAGCCATCAACTGGGCAGTGGTTTTTAAATGACATTCAATGCCTTTCGGACATCCGAGTCCCTAAAGAAGCAGACCCTTGGGCATAAGGGGCGGCTCTACTGGATTCCTTTTAAACTCATTTACAAATCGCTCCCTGTCTGTTTTACTTGAGCTAAACAAGCGAGTAGTAGGGAGCGCCTTAGAACACAATCAACATGACAAGCATGCCGCTCATTTTCCCCATAGCAATTTGAGCAAGGTACTACTCTGAAAACCATGAGGCACCCCCTTAAACTAAAAGCGGCATTGTTTTAAGTCAGTAAAACTAAAACAATGCCTAACGCTAAGATTATCCTGAAATTGTAATTCCTGTCGAATGAATCCAAGGTGCTTGCATACTACCACAGTTAGTTGTTTCAGAGGAAATCCCCAATATACTTTCTAACACTTTAGCAGTGTTACCCGCGACCATCGTTTCAGAAAGTGGTTTAGTAATGACGCCGTTTTCGATGAGGTAAGAGTTTTTTGCGACACCTGAAAAGTCCCCATTTGGTGCAGGACGACCACCAGAAAATCTGCTCAGTAAAATTCCTCTTTTGACATTTTTTACAAGTGCGCTTCGTGAGTTTGTACCCGGTTCAATGACAAGTCCATAACTACCAGCAGGGCAGCGAGGCTTATTTGTTTTTAGCATACCGTAAAGATTAAGTAAAAAACTTTTTAATATACCTTTGTCGATTATAGTTGTGTTTTTTGCAATAAAGCCATCGTCTGTGATAAGGTTTGGTATTTCAACTCCGCCCATTTCAGGTTTTAGGGCAACTGTTAAAAGTGTTGAAACAACTTGCTCATTTAATTTATCTTTCCAGATTGATGAGTTTGTAATCATACTCATATCACCTAAAAATTCATTTAAAGCCGTGTAGATAAGCTCTAACACAACATCAGGTGTTAAAATCACATCGCCTACAAAAGAATCATTGAGTTTTTCAGTTTTTGTTTGCTCGCATGATTGTTTCATGAGCTCATCAAGATTTCCCCAATTCTGTAAAGGGGTATTTAAGTTAAGATGAGTAGCACCACCACTATTAAAACTACTTACACCATTTTTATCTTTTGCAAAAAACATTGGGCTAAAACTATAAGAGCCGATTTTTTGATGTAACAAAACCGAGTTAGTGTTTGCATACATCTGATTTTCCAAATCAAATGAAAAAATGCAACTATCAAATTTAAGCGTAGGATAAGAGACTTTAGCATAATCTAAAAATTCTTTTAGCCTTTTGTACATACTTTCACTATCAGGCTCTTCATCCCCAACACAAATATTTTTGTGGTCTTGGCTCGGACTAATATCGTTGCCTGAATCTTCTTTGTTAACATTTGCAAGTGAAACTGCTTTTTTAGAATTTTCTAAAAGGGCATCAGGTAAAAGATTATTTGTACGCACTACGCCCCTTTTTGTTCCCACGAGAGCACTCATACTCACTGAAGTGTTTTCAGTTGTTCGATACAGAGTAATATCTTCACGCTCTACATTTAGTTCATATTTTGTAGTCTGTGTCAAAAACACGCCTGCTTTACTTGCACCATTTTTTTTCAAATTTTCGAGCACAAATTGTGCAGTATCTTGTAAGTTTTGTGTACTCATTACGCTCTTCCTCCTACATTGATTTTGCATTTAATTGCAGGACCACCCATGCCAACATTAATCGTTTGCTTTTTACCGCACCAGCCGCCATTGCTCCAACTCATATCATCGCTCACCATAGTAACCGTTTTAAGCATGTCAAAGGCTACACCTGAAATGGTGCAATCACGAACCGCCTGTCCGAGTTTACCGTTTTTAATTTCATAACCTAAGACAACGCCAAACATAAACTCACTTGTAGAGTCGGCTTGACCATTAGATGAGCGTACAAAATAATAACCATCTTCTATACTTTCTATCATGTTGGCTAACTTGTCTTTGCCCGGTAAAATCGCGGTGTTTCTCATTCGTACCAACGGCTCATCTGAAAACTGATTAGCACGAGCATTGCCCGTTGGTTCTACGCCAAAGTGTGCAGCCGACTGTTTGTTGTGCATGTACGAAGTAAGAATACCATCTTTTATAATGACCGCATCACGACAAGCAGTACCTTCATCATCAATCCAAATTGGTGTCGGACAAATCTTACCGTTACATTCGTAGGCAAAATCTACCAATGTAATAAGCGGTGTTGCAACAGGTTTGTTTAGATAATCAGCCGCCACAGAACCAGCAAGCACAAAGTCGGATTCTGTTGTGTGTCCGATAGCCTCATGTGCTAGGATACCAGCAAGATCAGGAGCAAGCACTACATCGTGTATGCCAGGTTTTGCAAAAACGCCTGCTGCTTTTTGCGCAAGGTGCTCAACTGCTTCATCAATTTTCTTAAAATAATGTTCAGGTGATAAAAACAAATCCTTAAACTGACCATTACCACCAAAAAAATCGAACAATTCTATAGGCTCACCGTCTTTAATTAACTGAAACTGCATAATTAAATTCGTGCGTGACAAGTAGCTATAAGCATCCGCCCCATCAGAAGTAATCCATCGGCGTTCGCTGGAATTGCCTGAAAGTGAAAAAATGCGTTGTGAAAGATTGGGGTACTTTTTTTCTGCATACGCATTTAATTCTTTGATAAACTCAATAATTTCTTTTTGGGATGCATCTTTTGCCGTATCATATTTTCCGTATTGACCTTTTCCGGTAAATGCTGGTAAAATGCAATCTTTGGCGTTTGACTTTGAGCTAAGAAAGTTTACATTGTCGGTTGCTCTTTTGATGTTTGATTTAATTGCATCATCAGTTTTATCCGCAGATGAAGCAAAACCGTAAACTCCATTTTTGAAAGTGCGCACACTTGTTCCACTTGTCGCCGTTTGGCTATTGTTTACAATATCGCCATTAAGACTTACAACATTGGTCGAACGATTTTCTTGCACACGCAATTCAGTGTACAAATTAAAAAAGTTTGAAAACCTCTGTAACTGTTCGTTTTGCATGATTAACTCCAAATTTTTTGTCTTTCAAATTTTAAGTTATAAACTAAAAACTTTTGTTTAAATATATACAATTTATGGTTTAAAATCAAGGGGTTAGAATGCTGTTTTTGTTTAATAAAAAAATCACCACACAAACCCTGAATAATCTAGCACAAAATGTAAAAGGATAGGAACTAATATCGTACCGGATTTTTCATACATAAATGCAAAGAGCAAAGTTCCTAAAATGCCAGCACCGAAAACTTGCGAAAAAACTTCATACCACCGATAGCCCAACGCAATCCACCTAAAAAACCCGTGTGCAAGTCCAAAAACTACACCACTTAAAATAACGGCAACTTTAAATGATGATTTTGTTTTTATGTTTCTATATAGATAGGCACGGAAAAAAAACTCTTCAAAGCAAGCAACAAAAAGAAAATAGTAAATTGCACCTATTATGTTTGCATGCGAGAAATGAGAAAGAAGCATAAATAAACCAATACATGACAATATGATTATAATAAAAAGTACATACACTTTTTTTAATGCATTTAGTTCTTGCTTTCGTACATGATCTTCTGAAAAATAAACGAGCATAAAAATAAAAACCAAAATCGCTTCTGGTAAAAACTTAAGAAGTTCTGATATTTTATCTAAACTTATTTCATGTAAATCCATTTTAGGAAATAACATAAAGTAAAAACTTTCACTGATAATAATAGAGGTTGTTATGATTAAAGGAATTGCATGTTCTGATAAAAGAACACCTATTTGCTTTTTCTTTTTATCAGTTGTCATGTACTTAACTTCCAGTTCATATACATTCAACTCCTCAAACTACATAAATTTGTTAGACTATTATAACATATTTTCAAAACAATGTCAACCTGTTTTTACTTTTTTTCTAGAAATGTTTTAGAACATTTGAGAAAAAAAAGGGTTATGTTGTTTATTTAGAGTTATTGACAAGGTGTGATATGTTCCATTTTGGAAAACAAATATGCTTGACAAAAGTATAAGACTTGTGATATAATCAAGTATAGGTTTAGTCTTGGATTATATTCCTATTAATATTCACCACCGAACAAGAGAGTCCAATGACAGAGACTAGAAGTTTATATTCTGATATTTTAAGAACATTTTCAGTTTTTTGTGTTATAGTTTTACATGTTGCTAGCGGACGGTTTAATCAATTGCCCATTAATAATTTTACTTGGGAGGTTGCAAATGTTTTTGATTCGCTGGTACGGTGGACTGTTCCTGTCATGGTTATGATTAGTGGAAGTTTTTTCTTAGATCCTACAAAAGATATACCAACAAAAAAAATATATACTAAATATCTTTTTAGAATAATCCTAGCTCTCATCGTATGGGGGGGGGTATACAAGACCCGAAATCTTTTAGTCGAATATTTTATTAATGGTGCTAACATCAACCTAAAAATAATAATTAAACAATTTATTAAAATACCACTTGGAAATGCACATTATCATTTGTGGTATTTATATATGCTCATTGGTATTTATGTTTTAGTTCCTGTGTATCGAATCTTTATTAAACACGCTAGAAAAAAAGATATAGAATACCTCATAAAAATTTTTATAATTTTTGGTATAACTTTTAATTTTATAAAAAACACTTCTCGATGGGTTCATCCACTTTTGCAATTTTCGTCATATAGTTTTTCAGAATTAATTAGCTATAGTGGATATTTTTTTGCAGGCTATTATTTTAAAAAGTATCCTGTTTCAAAAAATTTTTTTTATATTATTATCAGTTTAGGTTTGCTCGCATTTTTAACAACAATAATTGCTACAAGCCTGATAACGAAAAAGACCGGAAGCCCAAATGAACTTTTTTTTGGAAACTTATATCCGCTAACTCTATTAGAATCATTTTTTGTGTATCTCGTTTTTAAGGCTTTATTTGAAAATAAAACATTCAAAAGACAACAAATGATAATAATCACTTTAAGCAATTATAGTTTTGGTATTTATTTAATACACGCTTTAATTATTGAAGAGTTATCTCGGATTGGTGTCAATGCTAACACTATGCATAGTTTATTTTCAATTCCACTCATTAGTCTAGCAGTATTTATGATTTCATTGTGTATTGTTTTTATTATTAAACGATTTAAATTTTCAAGATTTATAACCTAAGAAACACTTAAAAAAATCCTTGTTTTGTCAAGGGCAATAACACCACCTGTTAATGTGTTATATATAATTATTCCTTTTTTTAAAGTGTTGTCGCAAATAACATTGAATCTTGAATGTTTCATACTCTAATAACCTCATTTCAACCCTTAATTAAAAAATATTTTTGTAGTCAATCAAAAAATGCACAAGGATAGGAACAAAAATAGTGCCTGACTTTTCATACATAAAAGCAAAGATTAAAGTTCCTAAAAGCCCTGTCGCGTTAATCCAAGAAAAAATATCGTACCATGGCTCACCTAAAAAAATACATCGAGGGAACCAATGTGCAAGTCCAAACAATATTCCGCTTAAAACAACAGCGGTTTTAAATGATGATTTGTTTTTTATGTTTCTATATAGATATGCACGGAATATCATTTCCTCGTAAAAGGCAATAATAAAAAGAAAATAAAATGCACCATAAAGAAAACTTACAGAATACTTCATAAACAACATAAAAAGCCCAATACAAAAAAGGAAAATCATAACGGCAAGCACGACAGGATTCCGCATAGCTTTTAATTCTTGCTCACGCACTTTAGCATCTGAAAAATAATTAATTATAAAAATTACGCTTATTATCATGTTCGGAATGTGTTTTAAAACTTCTACAAAAACATTGCTTTCATTTATAAGACTTATCTTGTTTTGTAAAACAAAGAAAAAATAGTAATAGGAAGTAGCAATAATAATTATCAATGTGATAATGAGTGGAATTGCGTTTTCTTTTAAAAGAGCAACTATTTGCTTTTTCTTTTTATCAGTTGTCATGTACTTAACTTCCAGTTCATATACATTCAACTCCTCAGGCTACATAAATTTGTTAGACTATTATAACATATTTTCAAAACAATGTCAACCTGTTTTTACTTTTTTTTGAAAAATTTTTCTAGGAAAATAGGGAAAATCATTCAAATGTATATTAAAATAATAACAGTCCGTGTACAAACTCTTAATGTAGTACAAGTTTTTTCACCTGCACTACATTATAAAAAGCCTCGTTAAATCTGCTTAACAATCCAGTGGTTAGGATATTTTTGTTTGAGGGATTTATATTTTTGCTCTTTGAGTGTTTTGTTTTCTTCAAGTTGCCAAGAGTACACTTGAATCGGAATACAGTTTGGAAACAAAACACTTCCCTGTTTGATGAGATTCAAGGCTTTTGTAATATTGCCTTGGTTAATGCATGTTTCGATTTTGTGCAAAAAAATAATTTCGGGGCAATCAAGTGAAAACCGCTCCTTGTACAGTTTTTCAAATTCTGCAAGTGCTATAGAATCGGCCTCTGACGAATATTGAATAAAACGATAATATGTAAACAACGCAAAAAGCACATCACGATTTGGAGTTTTAGTATTTGCAACAAGGCTTTGTAGTTCATCTAATGTTTTCCGAACTGTCCCCGTTTGGTATGGGTTTTCGTTACCGTTAAAAAATTTCATCAAAGTGTCAAGATAGTGTTTTACATTGTTAGTGGAACTTTTATTTAGATTTTTGGATTTTCGAAATGTCCATGCAGGAACGAGCATGCTCGTCGTTTTGGATTCAAGTATACCATCTCCGTCCACATCAAAAAGGTATTCAATTTTGTCATCAACCGATTGTGCGATTGCAGCATACTGACCGTTTATTTTTATACAAACAATTTCACTCGGGTCAAGTGAGCCATTTGCCATAGCACCCTTTTTAACATAATTTTCCATAAAACATTCTTGTATAGGTAATACAAAATCCTCAAACAAAAGTTCGCTTATGCCTTGTTGCTTTACTAGATTATCAATCCTTTCCCCAAGGCTGATAGATTTTTCTTGTGCGACTATCGGACTTAAAACTGAAAGTGCAAAGAAAAGCACCGCAAGCATTTTTATATAAAAACTTTGACAGCGCCCTGCACGCAAACTATATACCGTAAGTTGTTTAGACATCATTGTATCTCCTATCATTGTGTAATTGTAGCACATCGTGCTGATAGTGTCAAGTATGCTGATACAACCTTTTTCCTCCCATGCCCAATACTACACAAAAACTTTTATAAAAAACTTAACTAAGGGCTTATTGGAGCATAACTCACTTAGGCTTTGTTTTGATAGGCCACCCAGTCAACCTCCAGTTGAAAAAGTCAAAAAATCCGCCATTGTGTGTAATGGCTTGAGCATCTCACACCTTATACCAAAAGCCCTAACATTACAAAATTGTAATATATGATACTATTAAAATAATGGTACATTTTCAAAAAAGGATATAATGACGATATGAACACGAAATCCAAAACCACAAAAACAAAGTACAATAGCTTTCAGAACTCGTTGTACATGAATAGCTGTAAGTATTTGCTCCAAAGAGAAAAAAGGTTCTACCTACATTTCTCACAGGCTTTTTTCGTGTCAGTTTTACAATGAGGTTGTCGTGTTTAACGGGGGCATAATAGTACAATAGGGCTCCCATGCAAGTTTGCTGTTCGATAAGTTAGGCAAATACGCAGAACTGTGGAATGCCCAAGCCCAATACTACGCCGAGTAGTTATTCGATTAAAACAAGGTCATCTTTAATCAGATTGTAGAACTCTTGATCAATCAGGTGATAATCTGTAAAGTTGACTATGTAGGGTAAATCGCTTTCGTCTATGCTCTCTTTCAATGTGCAAAGAGAGCATAGAGGCATTTCTTTTTCGCCTTTGATTAAAACATCTAGATCGCTTACGGCACTGTGTGTACCTTTTACCCTTGAACCATAACAATAAAAAGAAAAATCTTGCATATACTCGCTTAAAATGTCTCGTAAGATTTGCTTTTCAACTGTGCTTATACCTGATTGCATTTGTTGATTTCCTTTTCTAAGTTTTCAGCTAAAAACTTTACATCAGCTATGAAGATTTCCAATACCTCAAGTATCTTTGTAGCTTTTGCTTGGCTATAGTCATGACTTGTATCATTTCTTAGGTTATAATATTCTCGCCACTTTTCCCACGAAGCGATATATCCATAGCCTTGCATGAGACGAAAAATAGTATTCATTGTTAATTCTTTATCAGTTTTTCCATAAAATTCTTTCAAGAACTTTTTCATTGTTTTCCAAGAAATCTCAACAGTAAACTCAAAGCGCTTTACACATGAATCTTCAATAAAATTTATGAATTCGCTCTGTGCATATGTTTTATATGCGGATATAACAACTTCAAGCGCAAGTATACTTTTTGTTAAATGAGTTATGTTAAAATTATTCACAAGTTTTATCCTTAAGCCAGTATATAAATTTTTTGAAAACTGCTAACGCAAATGTAGCATAGTATGTAAAATATTTCAAGTAGGTAACTCATGATAAAAGTAGGTGAACATGCCACTTCCCCCTTATCGCTCATACAAAACTTTTCCGTATTGTTTGATGTGTTCGATTAAATGAGGATTTTTCAATTTTGAAAAAATTGACACATCAACAAAATACGGTAAATATGAATCGCTAAACATTCCGTTTAATTTTAATAAATCATGATATGAAAAATCATCTGCAATAATTGTCATGTCAATATCAGAACCTTCTGTGAAATTTCCCATTGCTCTGCTACCATATAGTATTACCTTTTGTATTTGAGTAAACTGTGAAAAAATATCGTACACAATCGACATTGATTTTTCAGATAATCCAAATTCGTTTGTGCTTAACTTTAGAGGCTTAAGATACATTGCTCAAGTGTTTTCTCCAACTCAAAAAAACATTCTGAAAACTCTTCTACAATTTGTCTAACCAGTTCAATAGAATCTGATTCATCGTAACTGTGGCTACTTAAGTTTCTAGCTTCTATCATATCCATCCATATTTCGCCTGAACTTATTAAATTATTTTTTATCGCTTGCCTTACAACATCTTTGCTTCCGTATATTTTTTCACTTAACGCTCCTCTTTCATCAAGAAAGTCTTTTAATACTTTCCATAAAAGCTCTTGGGTAAACGCAAAGGCTTGAATTAAGCCACCTCGCTCAAGTTCAGAAAGTTCACGCATCCGATAAACTTCTAAACCACGCTTCAAGGAAGCCAAAGCCTTTTTGTAATTTTGAAACCGTTGTTTCCACCTGATGTTGTTTTCTGTCATTCTCTAGATCACTACAAATAAACCTACAATACCGAAATTCCCGCAAACACGCACACAACAAGCGCTATACCACAAAGAAAAATAATCATGTGTTTAGAATCTTTATCCAATAGCTTTATTGCAATAAAACAAAGAAAACCAGCGATCGATAAAATATATATCCCAGTTAAAATAATCTGCATCAGTCGTGAATTGAGTAAATACATATCTAGGTAAACAACAATAGGAACTGTTATAGCAATGTAATAGAAAAGTAATCCAAGATACTTTGCTATTTTGTCTATATCGTATTTTTCGTTGTATTTTGCTTTTTCTTCTGGACTCATTGTGTTGTAGCCTGCTATAAGCCAATAGGATTTTTTCTTTCGTAGCAAAAATCCCATCACGGCAAAAAACAAAGAAAAGACACAAATCTGAACTATAGCCATAAGTTTTCCTCCGTAGTATTATACTATTTTTTATCAAAATATGCAATAAAATTAAATTCCTACAACTTACTATCAGTAAAACAACTTATAGTAGTTGTTGTGCGTAGTTGTTGTTGTGCGTAGTTGTTGTTGTGCGTAGTTGTTGTTGTGCGTAGTTGTTGTTGTGCGTAGTTGTTGTTGTGCGTAGTTGTTGTTGTGCGTAGTTGTTGTTGTGCGTAGTATAGCATATTTGTAAAAAAATGTCAAGCACTTTTTAAAAAGTTTTTTCAACTTTTTTTGGATTTTTGTTTTAAGCTAGAATGGTAGGAGTCTTTTTACCAAAGCATAAACACCGAGATTGCTTCGTCACTTCGTTCCTCATAATGACGGCAGGTCATTTTTCGCTATTAGTTTACACCGTCATTGCGAGCGACAGCGAAGCAATCTCTAGTGATAAACACATTTGATTACAAACAAAAATATAGCCTACGATTCTATGTCAGCAAATTTCGT
>JAFTEH010000106.1 GCA_017453745.1 Spirochaetaceae bacterium | reverse complement strand
TTCAAGTCTTTTTATTTCGCGTCTAATAATTCGTTCGTAGTTTAACTCACCTAGTTTTATACGATTCAAGTTTTCTTCCCACGATTTTTGTTCTCGTACATATATAAATTGCAGTGAAGGGACACTTGCTTGTTCTGCCCAGAGTTTTGCTTCTTTCCAATATTCTAATGCAGCATAATAATATCCTTCGGCAATTTGTAAACTTTCTATATTTTGCTCTTTCCATGGGGCATTGTAAAAATATGCAACTTGTTTATCAAACTGAGCACCTAGCCGTAAATGTTGCTCAACCATTTTTAGATTTAAATGCATCATAAAAAGTAATCTATATTTTTTCCAAGTAGTTTCATTATCTATTTTTGCAAGTGCATAAAGTGGGTTACAAAAATCTGCTTCAATAGCTCGCTCAAGCCAGTATATATTTTCAAGATAATTATCAGGATCATTAGTATAGTGCACATGATACAATTCATAATATTGTTCTTTGTACATAATCATATATGCAGAACTAAAATGATAACAAAATATAAGTATCAAAAATAATGAAATTACTTTTTTATGTCCAATCATACGCATTGAAAATCGGCAGAACTAATATATGACTTTATGACTTATTTTTAATAATATATTTTCGTAATAAAGTCTTTCTATTTTCTGCTTCTGGTTTTGCATTCATAACAATTTCATTTTTATCGACAGTTGAAAGAACAGCCACTTGTTCTTTTTTATTTCGATAGGTAATACCTCTAAAGACATCAATATAATCTTTATTTTTGGTTTTATAAATTTGCTCTGCAATATAATCACAAATATCGATGGCTTCATTAACAAGGTTATTCCATACTGATACGCCTATTTTTTTTTCGCCAGTTACAAGTAGTAAACTTGCATAGGCTGTTTTCGCATTATGATGCAAGTAGTTCTCATGTATTTTTGCATATTCATTATGTATATCAGCCCATGTTTTTAATTTGTAGGTAGCAATATTTTTTCTAAGAGTTTGAACATCACTTTCATGTATAAGTTGACCACCGATATTTTCCCATCTAAACCAATATTTATTTTCTGATTCTATACTCATGTCTTTTATTGTTTTGCCAGTAGAATCGAAATATGAGCAAAGTGTTTTTATAGCATACCAAATTATCATCTGTCTATATGCTATCCAACTATCAAATGGTTTTAGTAATCTAATATTTCGTTTTGAGCGTTCTAATTTTTCATCGTTACAATATACAGTCAACTTTCGCGCTTCATCAATGTGCTGTGTAACAATTTTCTGTATATCTAATTTTGTTTTTGTTGCTTCGTACCAAGCCTTTTCACAAGACTTTCTAACAATCTGCATAGCGTCAATAATTGAGCTAACAGTGTCTGGCGCAAGATAATCGGTTTGTATAATTTGTGTTTTAGTGATTCGTCTATCGCGCTTAGAAAATTTTTTATTATTTCGTTCAAGCGAATACATATTATGCATCCAATAGTATGCACCCATGACTTCTAGTTCATCTTTGTGGTCATTATTTATAATCAATGAAAAGGGGAGTGTAATATTAAGCTCATACTTATAGTTCCCTTTGCTAATAAGAACAAAGGGAGCAAATCGCGAGTTATGTTTTAAGGTTGTGCACAAACCTGGCCAAAACCCACGCCCAGCGATGAGTTCACCATCAGGGCCACGCGTATTGTGATTTGAGCCTATCGTAGCTCCTGCTGCCATATTTGATTGTCCTTCAATAAGTGCTGCAACTAAAAATGAATTATTATGATGTTGTTCATGAAATGGAAAAATCAATGCATTTAAAACTTCGCAACATGAAATGGTAGAGTTATCTCCTAATATACTATGTATCAATCGAGCACCATATTTTAGTTCACAGTTTGTACCAATGACAAAGCGAACCGCCTTTACTCCATAAAAAATTCGTGAGCCTAAACCAATAACACCATTGATTAACTCTACTCCTTCGCCTATCTGTGTTGGTTCTTCATGACTTGAGTTGACTGTAAGATTTTTTAATTTATTGGCTCCTTTTACATATACGGCATCTCCGAATCGCACATCTTTAATAATGCGACAACTTTTTATACAGCATTCATTTCCGATTGTACCATAGTAGCCGCGTCTTGAGTCCACGCTATTTTGTGTAATCTTTTTAAAAGTTGTAATGAGTTTTTTGTCATCTCTATATCGTGCCCATAAATATGCATCAGCGGGAATCATGTTTACAAATGGAAAAACCTCACGGTCACCTGCTTCATTGAGCACATCGATATATATGCGAACTTTTTCATCTTCGCCATCTTTGATTATTCCTTCGCCGAACTTTGCATGATTAGTACTCGTGAGTTCATTAATGCAACTTAAAATAACGCGCTCACCAATTATATAATGTGAAATATAACTACAATCATGTATGGCGCAATTTTCAAGTATATCAGACGAAATAATTCTGCTATTTGTAATGCCGACAGGTACAATAAAATCGTGGTACTGCAAAAACTTATGTTCTAATTTGCTTATGCGTATTAAACCTGAAAAGTTAGAATTTTTTATAAGTTCAGGATAAAAGGGATCTTCAACAAAAAAAGTATTCCAATCACTACAAGAGTTTCCATTTTTTATGAGTTGTTCTACTTCGTCAAAATGGAGGTGTCTATAATTTTTTTTAGGATTTTGAATATTTCGCAAATAATATTCATCTTTTCCTTTAGGTAAAAATTGATCTGATATAAAGTTATTTGCAAATTTAGAATAGTCAACTAGAGTCATTTGTCGCATATAGATTCCTTCATTATATAGTTTATAAATTATATTTTTATCTCTTGTGCATTGCACTAATAATTTACTTGACTTAGACGCTCAACGGTTCTTTTAATCCAAAGACTTGCTTGCTCCTTGTAATGATCTTCTGTAACTAAAAAAAGTAGGAGCGCATTATCATATTGGTGTTGAAAAAAAAATGCTTGTGCTAAATAAAATGTTGCTCGCATTGTAATCAATTCGGGGTGATTTAATTTTAAAAATTGTTTTAGTTCAATTTCTAAATTATACCAGTTTTTATTATTTATAAAATTGTCAAGTAATCGTTTTAGCGTGAGTGAACTTATGCTTTCAGTTCCTGCTGTTTCTTCGGGAAAGCGAAAAAAAGAAATTTCTGTATGAGAACTCTTCAATTCTAAATCCAAAAGATATGAATGATATTTTTGAAATTTTGTTTCTAATGCTTTAATTTTTTTTTCCGTCTCGTTTGAAAATTCTGTAACCGTAAAACTATTACTTTCGGTTCCACTTAAAAGAGGTAAACTGAGTGAGCGTTCAGGTGGAGATAACTCATCAATATCTGCGACAACACGGACAGGACTTGCTGTTGTATTTTTTCCAGAGTTAAATTGTAAACTGAGGCCTGACAAAATGTCGCTTTCAAAAAGGAGTGCATAATAATAGTTTGTATTTGCTGGCGGTGTATCTACATAAGAAGTCGTTTGTGGTGAAAAAGTTGAAAGTAATACAGAACTTGCAAGAGAAGCATAATCAACAAATGGGGAATCACTTCGATACAATAACACCATTTCAGAATGAGGGGTCGTTGACCAAGTTAAGGTAATACGGCTTTCATGTAATTCGGCGGTAAATCGCAAAACTTCTCCCTTTTTTGCTTGTGCAAAAACTGGGATTATCGAGATAAATGCCAGAGATAAAAACAACTTTTTCATGTCCTAATTATATCCATCTTAATACATATCGGCAAGACTGGATAAAAAGATTAAACCAATTTTTCCTTTGTAAAAATGCCTTCCATACAATGCGACAAGGAGCAAAACATCAGTTTTGGGACTTGTTGCATTGAGTGCGCAGTATGCGCACATCTTAATAAGCGAGTTTCTTTATTGCGAGTGATGCCAAGGAAGAAACTCGGCGGTTAAAAACGGCACGCCTTTTTCAGTGCCATTTTTAACCCTTCCTTGCAATGCAACAAGGAGCAAAACATCAGTTTTGGGACTTGTTGCATTGAGTGCGCAGTATGCGCACATCTTAATAAGCGAGTTTCTTCATTGCAAGGAAACTCAAGGAAGAAACTCGGCGGTTAAAAATGGCACGCCTTTTTCAGTGCTGTTTTTAACCCTTAGTTTCAGTACGGCACTGTTTGGTAAACATTCAGGCATTAGAATCAGATTAAAAAAAAATAAAAAAAGAAACCCCTAGAACTTATGAAAGTTTAGAGGTTAGTAAAAAATATATTTTTATCATGTTCCACTTATCCAAATGCAACATCCAAAGCCATCATAAGGGTAAATCCAAAAGTAAATGCAATGACACCGATATTTGAATGTTCGCCCTCGCTCATTTCTGGAATGAGTTCTTCGACAACAACGAATATCATAGCACCAGCAGCAAAACTTAAAAAGTATGGCAAAATAGGAACTATCAACGACGAAAAAAGCACTGTCAAGAGTGTGGCAATGGGCTCGACAATACCTGACAATACTCCAGCGGTAAATGCTTTTAGCTTGGTTTTGCCACTAGCTTTAAGAGGCATTGAAATCACCGCACCTTCTGGAAAGTTTTGAATAGCAATACCTAGGGCAAGTGAAATTGCTACGCTGTCAGAAATAGGTGAGTTTCCGCCTTCAAGGGCACCTACCAAAATCGCCCCAACGGCTATTCCTTCGGGAATGTTGTGTAGGGTCACCGCTAAAATTAACATCGCGAGTCTCCCTAAATTCGTTTTAGGTCCCTCTGGTGTATCGCTTTGTAAATGCAAATGAGGTATTAATTTATCTAAAGCAAGTAAAAATAATGCTCCAACCCACATGCCTATAAAGCCAGGTAAAAAGGCAAATGAGTTGAGGTGTTCGCTCATCTCAATTGCGGGTATGAGTAAACTCCATACAGATGCTGCAACCATCACGCCGGCGGCAAAACCGATTAAGCCGCGTTCAACAGGTCTCTTGAGTTCTTTGCGTAAAAAAACACGCAACATGACCCAAGACTGGTTCCTAAAAGTGGTAGTAAAAGACAAAGTATTAGTACATTCATATTGATATATAATATACTGATAATATGTCAAGTTGTCAATATGTAAGTGTATATTAACATTTTGTATTATGGGACTACCCACGTAGTTTAACCTGACATTAGCTATCTGACACTTTCCGTGATAATTGCTCTATACGGGTAACTCGCCTCATAAACTTTTTCTATAAAGGTTGTATTTTTAGTCAATGAGGAAACGAGCGTAAGCGGATATTATGGGTTAGTGACTCTTTTATTGTTTTAAGTTTAGAAAAAATAAAATAGTAATAGCAAATGCTGTGTTTATAAAACAACATTAGTATGTATGATGTGTTGTATTGTCTTTGTTATATTTCAAATGATGATGTATGTGGGTATGCTTTTTCAAATGCAGCAATTATATTTTTCTTTACAATCAAAAAATCATCATCATTTAGGAGTTCCGTATCATTTATACAAATCATATTTTGCGTTTTGGATTGAATCGCTGTAATTATCTTGTTTAGAGAATCTTTTGTTACAGCGTAATATGTACCTTGTTTTTTTAAGTGCGTAGGTGAAAAATGTGCTTTAATGATTTCATACATTGATACAGCTTGATGCATGATGTCATTATTAGTTCTAAATTTATTGATACAGGTATCATGAATGGTATCATAGAATTCTTTTTTGAAATTTTTCATGTCTGTTTTTCTAAATGGTATTGGTAAATGGTTAAAGTGTATACCAAGAAGTTTTCCTTGTAAAAATGCTTGTTTATTTTGTTTGATTTGGGCTCGTGTGTATGATTTATTATACCATAGTTCAGGATGGCTTATTATTGCTCTTCGTATATTAAAATTATCATTTATAAGTGCAGTACTATTAAATCGTGCGTGCATAAATGCCCCTGCATGTGTTGGTATAATTGGTTCATTTGTAGGACTATAACATGGTAAATTATTTTTAAAAAATACAGTAGGTAGGCATGGCTTTGTCACAAATGTATCATCATTAAAATAAACAAAGTGCTCCTGCATATCTTTAATTTCACACATTGACCATTCAATTGTATGACTCGAAAATGTCGGTAAGTATTCTTTTGAAATAATATCTTCATGCTTTACAATGACTAACTTTGGATGTTCTCTATTTAACCATGTAGGTACTTGATATGCCGTATCACTAGAAACGACTAAGTAAATTTTATTAACCCAAGGGGTATTTTTTTCAACACAGCGAAACCAATAACGCAGAGTATCCCAATCCCTATACCGAGCAATACATGAATTAATATTAACTTTATTTTTTAAATATTTGTTTTTTTCTTCAAGCCATATAGGATCAGCACCATTTACATAGGTAATAACAAAATCAATTTTAAAATTATCATTATTTTTTTTCATAAAAAATGATCGAAAAAAACCAATGATTCTAAGTATACAATAGAATGTATAAATAGCACATTTTTTTAGTGTACTACTATTTTTAACAATATCTTTGAATTTAATCATGTACATAGCTATGTATGGATGTGTTAAAAGTAGATAATTTTTATTTTTCGATAATATGGTTTTATGCTTTTTTTGCATTTGTTTAGCTTGTGTTGTTATTTTTTTTAAATAGTACTTTTTTTCATTTTGAGTTACTACTTTACTTTTAATAATTTCATTTTGCTGTATTTTCATTACATTCATGTATGATATGACACTAGCAGTAATTAATTCATTATCTCCCAGTTGTGAAAAAAAACTTTCTTGTTCTTGCCACGCAATTATACGCTGAAAACTATTAGGTGTCCAATCTCTATGGGTAATGCTGTTCATTCGTTTATAGTAATAGTATAATTTTTCATCAATGAGTGCTATCTGCTTTTGAAAAAAAATTATTTTATATAAGAGAGAGACATCTTCATATATTTTACCTTCTGGAAATCTAAGATTATTAAAAATGCCTTTTCGATATAATTTACAACATGCAGAGACATTGTAATACTCAAGATATTGCGTTTTTGGACTAATGACTTTGTATTCAACCTGTTTTATAGTGTTCTCTTGGGTATAATATTCAGTTTCTTGATACATACATTGAACTAAGTCAAGTCCTGAATCAATGGCTACATCATACAATTTTTCTAAATAATCTAGACTTACCCAATCGTCACTGTCAACAAAGGCTATGTATTCGCTATTACTGTTTGTCAAAACCCAGTCAATACCAGCATTTCGGGCACTTGATAAACCACCGTTTTCTTTATGTATTACTTGTACACGAGCATCCTGAGTAGCATATTCATCACAGATAGCTGGGCAGTTGTCAGGAGAGCCGTCATCAACCAAGATTAACTCAAAGTAGGAAAAGGTTTGAGCGAGAATGCTATCAATACATTGGTGTAAATATTTTTCAACATTGTATACGGGTACGATTACGCTTATTTTAGGCATGATTATTTACATTGTATCATAAAAAAACAAAAATTACAAGATTTCTTGATGTCTTATTAGTTTTATTAGTTAAAAGATGTATTGACGAGTATGATATTTTATGTTACACTTATACGTGATAAACTGAGGAGTAAACAATGCTAAGATTAAGACTAAAACCAGAACTTGAAAATCGATTAGCTGAACTTGCTGCAAAAACTGGAAGAACTAAAACCTTCTATGCAATACAGGCTATTGAACAGCAATTAGATGATATTGAAGATTATTATTTAGCTGAAAATTCATATCAGGACTGGATAACAAACGGAAAAAAAACATATACCATGGATGAGGTTTTTGATTGAGTTTTAAGATTTTTTTCGCCCCAAAAGCAAAAAAACAGATTTCTAAATTAGATGAAGTTACCAAACATGCCATTAAGGATTATCTTGAAACAAAGATGTCCATTTCAGAAAATATTAAAGAACTTTATAAAATTGGTGGAACAGAATTGGTCGGGAATTTAAAAGGTTTGTGGCGTTTCAAGGATACATCTTTTAAAAAATATCGGATAATTGCATACATTGACGATAGAGCATTGTGTATTACAATCCTAAGTGTTGAAAGTAGAAATGATTCCTATAAAAATAAAGAAAATCTGGCAAAAAAAGCGAGAAATGGTATTTTTTAGAGAATTTTATTGTATACGGGTACTATAACACTTATTTTAGGTATGATTATTTCCTTATAAGTAAACCTTTTATTTTTACAGATAATGTATCGCTAAGTATTTTTTTTGCACATTTTTTTATGGTTTTAATGACAGAAGGATTTATATAGATAATAAGGTATTTTTTTATTCCATTTGTATGCTTAAAATAAAATTTTTTATATCGCATAACTAGTTGCCAATACCGTTTTTTTAAGTTTTTGTCTTTGCAACTAGTATAGATACTTCTCATATATAGAAAATGATCTATATAAATATTTTCATAAGCATACGCATACTTATCTAAAAACTCCAAGCGTTCGATAAACGCTTCAAAAACGTCAAGTCGACCAGAAAAACCTTCTGTTGACATTATACTGCCTTCTCTAATGCGGTAGTAGTACAATGTATCGCTTATAGTTGTGATTGTTTTACACTCATGTATAATATGGTGAATTAGAAATTCATCTTCGTGTGTTTTGCCAAGTGGGAACCGTAAGTTTTTAAAAATTTCTTTTTTATACAGTTTATTCCAAGCAACAACCACCTTCCAATTATGTAAAAGGAAGTTCATCATGCCGGCTGTATCAAATGTTTTATTTTCAAAGCCTAGTTTTTTTTCATGTTCATATCTTGCAAAAACTATTTCGTTATTGATATGGTACATAAAGTCGGTAATAGCCAAATCGGCATTTGTTTCTGTGATTGTTGTATAAAGTTTTTCTAAGTAATTTTCATGTAACCAATCATCACTGTCAACAAAGGCTATGTATTCGCTATTACTGTTTGTTAAAACCCAGTCAATACCAGCATTTCGGGCACTTGATAAACCACCGTTTTCTTTATGGATTACTCTGACACGAGCATTCTTAGTAGCATACTCATCGCAAATCGCCCCTGAATTATCAGGAGAGCCGTCATCAACCAAGATTAACTCAAAGAAAGGAAATGTTTGTGCGAGGATGCTTTTCACACAGTGATGTAGGTATTTTTCTACATTGTATACTGGCACTATGATGCTTATTTTAGGCATTGTGGTTTCTCTTTATAATATTTTTTATTTTTGTATATAATTTTTCACCAAAAATTTTTAGAAGTATTTGCTTTATTTTGTTCTTTATTTTAGTTCTTTCTAGTTCTTTTTTTGAATCTTGGTCATACCATGAAGCAGAAAACCAATGAATGCTTACGGTGTTGTTTGTAATTTCTTTTTTTGTTCCTCTCCAATCAAGTGGACAAAAATATTCAGTTGGGTAAATTTTTATTTTTCCATCTATAACTTGCTCAGTGTTAGTTTGCTTAAACCCATGTTTTATAAAAATATTCGTATTTCTGTGTGGGCAAGGAGTTATATCGTAACACCCATTTTGTAAAATAAATGGAATATCAACATAATCTTCCATTAGCTCATGTAAGATGTCTGTACCTTTTGTTGCTCCGAAACCTAGACCAGTTGCAATATATGCAAGGTTATTGTTAAACTCAATACCAAAGTATGCGTCATGTTCTAATAATGGGTTTAAGTTTTTAAGTAACTCAACATCTGTATCAAGATAGATACCACCATTGTCATAAACAACTTTTAAACGAACATAGTCAGTTACAAATGCCCATTTTTTTTCTTGATACGCTTCTTTTACATATTGAGGACAAGAATTTATATCAAAATTATCCTCATTCCATTCAATGATTGAGTAATCAGGACAATATTTTTTCCAACTGGCAATGCATTTTTTAGCAAGTTTTGGTAGTGGATTTTTACCAAACCAACAATAGTGAATAGTTTTAGGTATCATGTGGATTCCTTTTAACATTAGATAAGGCATATTTTATTTTCGCTACGAGAGTAATCGCCTTGTACAAAAATATTACACCAAATGATGTGCGAGCACTCATACTTAGCTGTAATTTCTTATTATTTTCAAAATATCTTTTTGGATTAGCTTTTATTTCTTTAACATAATTATTTTTAAGAAAATGATTTAATAATTTTATGTTGTAAAAAAAGTTTGTGTTGCATTTAATAACTTGTTCAATAAAATATTTGCAATTAAATAAAATATCTTTTTCTATACTTTGTTTTACACTACCATAAGCGCTATGATGGATACTTGCTAATTTTTCAATAATATATGTTCTTGATACTACGACATCATCAATAATATTGATGCGCAGTTTGGTCGATAATGACACATTGTTACCATCATGAATATAGTTATAACCAATGTAGTCTGATACTGATATATCTTCAACAAAAAAAAGATAATCAGCAACAAACATACCATCTTCGCCCCATGTTATGTTCTCTGGGAAACGAAGATTATTGTTTTGTATTATTTTTCTTTTAAATCTTTTCCCGTAAGGTGAGTATAGCATACGGTTTTCATATAAAAAAGCATAATCAATTTCAGATTTATTTTTATATTCAACATTTTTAAATTGTATTTCATATAAAATTTTTCCGTCATAATTTTTACAAACAAAACCAAATATCATTAAATCAGTATCATTATACATCAGTTGTTGCAAGTAATCTTTTTCTATCCAATCATCGCTATCGATAAAAGCGATGTATTCACTATTGCTATTTTCGTACACCCAATCAAGCCCAGCGTTTCTGGCACTGGACACACCACCGTTTTCCTTATGTATCACTCTGACACGGGCATCTTTACTAGCATACTCATCACAAATCGCTCCTGAACTGTCAGGGGAGCCATCATCAACCAAGATTAACTCAAAGTCAGTAAAGGTTTGAGCGAGGACGCTTTTCACACACTGGTGTAGGTATTTTTCTACATTGTATACGGGTACTATGACACTTATTTTAGGCATTGTGAGTTCCTTTTTTTTCTTTTTCAAGTATTTTAATAAATTCATCAATCATACTATAATTATTTTTGTTATCTTTACATCGCTCCATATTTGAAACAGCTTCTAAACGCTTTTTCCATAGTTCATCTGCTTGTATAGGTGACAATGTAGCCTTTTCATAGTTGTTCCAGCAATGTATACTTTTTAGTTTTTCAACGCATTTTTTACTTGTTATTGGTGTATCGTCAGGTACATTGTAATGAGAATAAAACCAAAGTTCTATACATGGGCAACTAATTAAAAGTGTTTCATTAAAAGACTGTAATTTTTCAAGAATTTCTTCTACATCGCCATCATACATCAAAAAAACTTTTGCCAAACCACCATACTTATTTTTGTTTCGGTTGATACTGTTTTGTGATATTTTTTGACCAGTAGTTTTGGCTATAATCTTAATTGGCAATCTATAATTTTGGCGGAGCATATTTAAATATGCTTCTTCTGTTTGCCCTTCACAGAATACTAAAAACGCTGTGGTCATTACTCGTGGTTTGAACTTTCGTTCTCTAGCACTCTTAGCCATTTAAAAGACCTTTAATTGTTGGTAATGACGAATTGATATAAGGAACAGCATCAAAGTGTCCTTGTAAGTAAAACTTTTCTGCATCCATATTTTCATTAAAATCAGTAAAATCCAATAGTGAATATGTTTCACTACTTCCATCATCTTTTTTATTTACAAAGATGATTTGATCACGACGAAAAATTTCAAGATTCATTAGATTAGTTTTGTGGCTTGTAAACAAGAATTGAGATGAGTTTGACGCATGAACGAGGTTGATAACAAATAGTGCTAATTCATTATGGAAATTTATATCAAATTCATCTAAAAAGAGCGTTTTATTATTTTTACACACATCAAGCAGTATCAAAAGCAAATTAAAAATTTGTATTGTTCCTGTTGATTCTTCTGATACTAAACTAAAAGTTGTATCAGCGTCCTTATCGTGAGTTGTGTAAAATCGAGGTCGATTCATTTTTACTACTGGCATATTGAGTTCAGGCAGTAGCTGTTTTAACAGATTTGAAAATGTCGGCTCAATTCTATATTCAATATTATTTATATCACTATCTGCAAGTTTTAAGGCACGCAAAATTACTTCTTTGTTTTCTTCAAAAAGTGTAACTGCATAATCATCAGTGAGTTTAGGTAAGCCAATAAAAAGATGTGTTCTAAAATAATTATATATTTTTTTTGCTAGTTCTCTATCCATTTGGCTTGCTCTACTGATAAAAAGAGTATTTTTCCCTGTACTTAAAGCAATGTCCATAGGTCTAGCAAACTTCCCATCGGCAAAACTATACATTTCCTTTTTTTCAGAACTTTGAGTTTCATCCCTTGTAAAAATTTTTGCCTTTCGACCATTAGGGTAGTAATACAACTCTTCTGTTAAAATCCGCTCACGAGTTATTGAAAAAGAATATTCATACTCAATACCATCTTCTATGAAATCTACAAAAAAAGTACTCGGTTTTTGAGTAAATCCATCAAATTTAAATGGCTCATAACTAAATACATCACCGTCATTATATTTATCTGATGTAATGATTAAATCTCTATAAAAGTGAGCCGCTTTTATGATACTTGATTTACCTGAAGCATTAGCACCGAAAAGTCCTTGCGTTTTAAGCAATGTTAGGTTATTCATTTTAAACACATTATCTTGCAATGCTCTTGTTTTAGTCCTACTAATTTTTCCAGCCTTAAAATCAATACAAACTTCATCCTTGATAGAGTAAATGTTAGAAAATCGCATCTCAATGATCATAGCTTAACCCACCTTTATTCCGTTTTCCTTATGTATGACTTTTATGCGGCTGTCTTTACTAGCATACTCATCACAAATCGCGCCTGAACTGTCAGGGGAGCCGTCATCAACCACGATGAGCTCAAAGTTGCTAAAGGTTTGTGCGAGAATGCTATCTACACACTGGTGTAGGTATTTTTCTACATTGTATACGGGTACTATGACACTTATTTTAGGCATTGGATTTTACTTCCTCTAACTTCCTGACCAATATTATAACACAAAGTAACTAAAGCTACAAGTAATCCTTATAGGTTCCCTTATATTAATTTTTCATAGGTTGGTACAAATATATCATTAATTCGTGTTTGAAAATTAACTATTTCACTCATAGAATTATCCCATAACGCTTGCAAATTTGTTTAAACATAACCGAATCAATTCTTCCACTTACATAAAACGCTTTGATTGAGGGAACTGAATTTTCAAGTGTGATGTCATAATGAAACCAGTCATCAGCTTCATAATATTTTTCAAGTTCTGAAAAATCCTCTTGAAGCATTTGGGGTAAACTTTCAAAATCCAACTGAACTGATTTATCCATTATCATATAACTGAAGTATACAGTTTTTTGTATTTTTGTCTATCAAACTATTATCAGCAACACGAGAATCAAATTTTAATATAAACAACTGGTTTATGAGTTAATCTTGACTAATCATTATGGATAAGTACCAAAAAGTTACAGGCACATCTAAAAACTCAAAATTTAAAAAGTTTTTAGATGTGCGCCGAGTATTGGAGCCTTGAAATAACAAGGCTCCAATACTCGCGCTTTCAAAGGCAACTCTAAAAACGGTGACAGGGTAGTGAAGCATCTCGATGAGTTTTTAGAGGTTCCCTTAAGTGTCACTATTTCGTTTGTTGCCTATCCTGGCTGCGGTTAGGCAGGCTACAAGCGGGGTAATCAGTACAGGCTGGTCGCTCTTCGCAATGACTGGGCTCATTTCGCTTTCCGAAGGAACCGTTAGTGTAAGAAGCCCTCTATGCGTGTCATTGTGAGTCTGTCGAAGTACCAAAAGGTGATGCAATCTCACCGAAGCGATTGCTTCGGCTGCAATGACAAGGTGAATCCCTGTTTCACCACACTGGCAGAAGGTACCCCACACGAGATACCGCACCAAAACAAGTGAACAGCAGAATCGCCAACAGGGTAGAACATGGTAGTTCGGCTTCCCAATATACACATCGTTTTTATTTTTGTGCAGTTCGGTTAGTATCTTCCATTTGTTTTACATAACAAAGTAGTTTCAGTAAAAATATAATTTTTCGTTTTCAGGATTTAAAATACTTGATTTTTTTCGCGAGTTCACTACTATCTGTCTTGGTATTTTTACCTTTTGAAGTTAGAACACTTCTAAAAACTGAAAAATTTAAAAAATTTTAGAAGTTGCCTTTAGGAGCCGACGCATGAAAAAGATTTTACCTATAAGTATTTTTCTCATGATTATTTTCAGCGCTTTTACACAATCATTTCCCGTAGTTGAAGATTGGCGATATGCAATAGGAGATAATCCTGCTTGGGCCGATCCACAGTTTGATGATTCAAATTGGGAGACTATTAATATTCCGACGAGAGTCGACCTCGGAGAAGGGGGCGCTTATCTGTGGTTGCGTAAACGAATGCTTGTTCCTAAAAGTCTTGAAGGGCAAACCATATATCTCAATTTGGGGAAAAGCCCAAGCGATATGGATATTTATATAAATGGCTCACTTTTTGAGCAATATGGGGCTATTCCTTCTCCATATAGCATTAACCAAAATTCTGTATCTGTCAAGATTATTCCAAGTAGCCTGATTAAAAATGGGGAATTTTTTATTGCTTACCGCATCTGGACTCCTCGTAGTTATCTTTCATTTCAGGATGTTGAATTTTGCACACAGGATGTAGCGCTAGTTACAACAAATATACGAAACTTCTTTAACAAAGACTTATTTATCATTTTTGCATGTATCTGTGCTTTTGTATCTCTTTACTATCTTTTTTCATATTTTCGTAATCTTAAAAATAAAGATTTTTTGTGGTATGCCTTATCGCTCATTTTTAGTACAATATACTATCTCAATATGGGATTATCAAACCACATCCTATCATTTAACATTGCACAGTCAATCGGGCGAGCAAGTTTAGTTGCAAGTTTAGTCTTTTTTTACTTTTTTACAAAAATATTTACAAAACGAAAAATTCTTAAGCTTGAATATGGTATTGGGTTTGCTATCATAGCAACTTTCTATCTTCTATTTCTAGGATTTACAAATAATAGCTATACAGTAAATACATTGTTAAATGTTGGACTTGGTGTTATTTTTACGATCATTACGCTTTCGGGAGTACTCTTTATACGCTCCTATTTTCAAAAGCAACCTGACGTACTTCCCATTTTATTGTTCTATGTAGTTGGTATGGTTTGTGGTGTATATGATACTGTCATGCAATTTATGGATGTCAAGCCTTTTATATATTTACAAGGTTTTGCTTTTTTTGCAAATAACATCGGTCTTTTTATTGCACTATCTCATAGAAATGGGCGCATGTCGCATGAGTTGGAAGCCTTATTGGATCAGGCAAAAGAAAGGTCAAATCAATTACTACAGTTGGTTGACAGTATAAAGAGTTTGGCAAGTGACACGCATACCGTATCGGCAAATTTGGAACAGGCAGTTGAAAATGTTGTATCGTCATCTGAGCAAACTATGTTACGCACAAAGGATATTACACAAGCAACTTATAGTCAGCGCAACACCATTGAAAGTACTAATACATATGTTAAAAACTTAATTGCGTTACTTGACCAAACAAATAGTAACTTGAGTAGTGAAGCAGAAAATATTTCTAAAACAGTGAATGGAACACAAACTCTTATTGAAGGTTTTACGGATGTTGGTCAAGGTATTAATACTGCTGCCGATTTTGCCGACAAGTTAAATGCGTTTACGATTACCGGTGCTAATACTATGCGAACGCTTTCTACAACGATGGAAAATGTACAACAAAGTTCTAAAGAAATTTTATCTGTTGTTAAAGTATTAGATGATTTTGCAGCACAAACCAACCTTTTGGCTATGAATGCATCGATTGAAGCTGCACACGCAGGAACTGCTGGTAAGGGCTTTACCGTTGTTGCAAAAGAAATAAAGTCTCTCGCTGCTGCCAGTAGTAGTCAAGCAAAAAAAATCGGTGAAATTATTATGCAAATCAACGGGCTTATTTCTGAAAGCGTTTTGCTCACGCAAGAAGTTGACACTTCATTTAAAGCAATGAAAAAGGAAACAGACACAACGGTTTCTGCTGTACAAGCAGCAGCGACAAAGATGGCACACCAGCAAGAAGAATCAAAGCGTATTATTACAGAGGTAAGAATACTTGACGAAGCTACTGCCAATATGAAAAAAGCATCAGAAGAACAAGCGTCATATTCGATATATGTGGTTGGTGCACTCGGTGAATTGATGAATGTTTCAGAAACCGTTGACCAGGCAGTTGGAGAAATTACAAAGGGAACAAAGGACTTGTTTTCTCAAATCGAGGAACTTCGCTCTCTTGCAACTCGTACCGAGCAAACAGCGACAAGTTTGCTTGAACTTGTAAATGACTCGGTTGTACGGTAAATAAAATGCGCACACAATATGCTTGGACTGGGCTAAGTACTCATCTTGTTGGCATGGACACGGTTACTTATCTTTTATACTATCGTACATTTCCTTAAAAAACGGGTAGGCGAGTGTCGTTAAAAAGGTGAGTAAAGAAATATCATCGGCAGAAAATGTTTTTTTCTTTGGCGAAACCCCGTACAGTAAGCCGAGGTACTTATTACGGAATATGAGTGGTATACAGATAAGGTAATCGACAGAAAAAATATTATTAGGATTTGTATACATAGGATACACTTGCGTTTCTTTTTGTTTTGATTGTATAAATGAATGTAAAATATCCTTGTAGTTTTTGTTTTCAATTTTATTTTTTTTGTCATCTGTGCGTACAGCAAAAGGTGTATTTTTTTTATCGATAAACAGATACCCGACTTTTACTATATTAGAAAATTTGACAAGTTGATGCATAAATGCATATAAAACCGTTTCAGGATTTGTAGAACCTTGAAAGTTTTTGAGTATATCTATACATGCAGAAGCCGTAGTCAAATTCCAAAAACGGTCCATACCTATTGTTCTGGAAAGTGTATCACTTTGTACTTGGTATTGGTCAATATCTTCACTCCAAATTGTTGTTTTGTTTTTGCCTGTACGCTTTGAAAAATACATCGCTGTGTCGCTCAAGCGTATAAGGTCTGCAATGCGTGTCGAATGTTCTCCGTATGTGCTAATACCTATACTCATTGTAATTGAAAAACGGTAACCTTGGAATGTCGTCTTTTCAACCGCTTTTCTAATTGCTTCTGCTTTTTCAAATGTGCTTGCAGAATCAGAATTGGGTAAAATAGCAATAAACTCTTCTCCACCGTAGCGGTATAGTTTTTCCTGACCAGTAAGGTGCTTCATCACAACTTGTGCAACAGTTGCTAAAACCATATCACCTGCTCGATGTCCATAGGTATCATTAATACTTTTAAACGAATCGAGGTCATAGTACAAAAAACTTACTGTTACATTTGAAAGTGTTTGTAATGTTTTGATAGTTTCGTTAAAAGCCTTGCGACTAAATGCCCCTGTCAGCGCATCAGTATTTGCTGTTGTTTCTAAAATCCATTTATGTAGTAGCACACCGAGTAGCGGTCCGTATGTTTCCATAACATATCTAGACTTTTCTTTAATTTTATTTAATACAAGATAGCTTTCAGCATACAGATACCCCAAACAATTATTTTTGCTTGTATCATTCATGTAATTGAACTGATTGGCATAAATTGGCATAAGCATGGCTGTGTCAATGCAGGAATGTGGAACAATATTTTGGATGCGATTTTTTTCAAGAATTGACAATTCTGATGAAACATAAATCCCATCCAGAATACCAGAAGCCCATATATCATCATCGGTGAAAAGACTTGAAACAATCTTTGCGCGTAAATCATCATCAATAGTTAACACAGCCATATTTGTTGCAAGTAAGTCGACACTTAAATTTTTCAGTAGTGTGTTAATATCAATTTGAACATCTTGATTTATGAGTGTTATGATATTTTTGGATTGGTTTTCATTTTTTTCACCAAGGATTATATAATCATTTGTATACGAGTTTTTAGTTTTTAGTATGTAATATTGTTTTAATTTTTTATTACAGGTTTCAAATTTTTTTTCGCTAATGAGATTGTCATTTCGGCAAGCATCAAGATATAATTCATCATATTTTTTAGCTTGTAGTTTTTCCATATTGTAATAGGGTACATACAGGACATGTCTTATAAAAAAAGAATAGCGGAATTGTTTTTGTATGCTTTTTGTAACTTCATATATTTTTATAGCGGCTTCACGGTAATACATGATTGCAACATCATACTCTGCTTGCGTAATGTAGTGTTTTGCAAGTTCACAGTAACAATAGATGCGTAAAAGTGGTTCTTTTGCTGTCAAAAGATTTACTAATGCTTTGCGCAAAAGATGTACCTTGTTACTTGTTTCATAGAATGAGCGGATATAATATACGGTCGCTTGTTGATATTCATTTAGTTCTGTCAAGTTTAATGTAAGAAGCATATTGTATATTTTTTTCTCGTACTTGCTTGACATTCGGTGATACTCAATAAAAAGTCGCAAACTGTGAAGCATCATGAGTCGAGTGTCAGTTATTTTACAGAGAAGTTCAAAAGAGTTTTTATCAGATGCTGGCTTGTTGCAGAGTAGTTCTAGCATTGCTTCTTTTATGCCTAAATCGGGAACTGAAAACTCGCCAGAGAATGTCGTCTGTTTTAGCTTTTCGTATATTTCTATTGACTTGTCTATATCGCCTATGTATTGTAGCAGATCAGCAGAAAAAATATAAAAATCTGGAAGTACATGATTAAACGAACTTTTACGCAAGATATGTATAGTACGCAGATAATAGTCAATCGCTTCTGTCAACTTATGTTGCTGTTGACAAATATTTACAAGCATACTCATTATAATAATAATATTTTCGGTATAGTTAATTTCTTTTGAGCGTTTTAAAGCATAAGTCGCACTTTCGTATGCCAAATCAATATTGCCGGTATTTAAATGCAAATGAATAAGATAATCTATAGCGACTATTTCGGTATTATGCTGTTTATATAGTTTGCTTTCGTCTACAACCGAAGTGCATATTGCATACGCTTTTATGGGGTCATTATGGACATTAGAATAAATTTGAGATAAACTCAACTCTATCCATAGTTTTGCTCGGATGTAGTTTGCCTTTTCAGCAAGTTTTTGTGCGCGTTTTAAAATCTTTTCTGACTCAAGATTATTCCCCATTATAAAATACGAAGTTCCTGCAAGACGCAAAAGGTTTATTAGTAAAAACACACATGAGGGAATATTTTCAATGAGCGATATTCCTTTGAGTGCATATTCAATAACAGTCGGATGCTTATTGGCATAATACGCTTTTAAGCTATCCATCCTATACAGAGCCGCTTGAATCTTTGGTATGTTATTTTTCTTTTGAAGTTCTTGTATTCTTTTATAGAGGCTATCGCGTAATTTTATTTTCGAGCTATAATCATAAATATGCATTAAATGTATCAAAATTTCAGATTTTAAGCATTGGTCTTTTATATGCTTTTGTATCGATAGCGCTTTCTTTAAATAAAAGATACCTTGTTTCATCTCGCCAGTTTCATAAGAGAGTGCCCCTAAGTCACGACAGATTTTAGCGATATGTATGTATTCAGTTTCGCTCGTATTTTCGAGTGCTTTTAATAAATAATAAATTGTTTCACATAAAAGCCCTCTTTTTTTTGTATTAAAAGCAAGTCGTAAATATACCTTGCGTGCATTTTTAGTATCCTGTAAGCGCATATACTGATACGCAAGTTCAAATGCATTGTCAAGCAAGGGTTCTTTTATAAGAGCGTTGCAAATTTCTTGATGAAGTGCATCGCGTCGTTCTTTTTGAATGCTTTGGTATATTATATCTTGAATAAGTTTAATTGAAAAAGTATAAAAAACTGTTTTATTTCGAGATTTTTTTATAAGGAGCATATTGTTGCATAAAAAGTCTAAAATACTTTTTACCTGAGAGCGCTTAGCATTAAAATTTGGAATCCACTTTTCATGTGCGCCATGCTCAAAAAGTGAAATATACTCTAAAATCTTTGTGTCAAGTTCTATGTCTTTTGGCGTTTTTTTTGTGTATGTTGCAATAATCGTTTGAGCATTTTGGTTTTCGGGTATGGAATATGTGTTATCAAGATAATAATAAAAGCCTGTTTTTTCATCTTGTACAATTATTTTTTCTTGTATCAAACGGCGCACTTCAGATATAATCAATTCTGGATTTCCCGATGTACTGATAAAAATATGTGCAACCAACTTGTCAGAAACCTTTTCAAATTGAAGAATATTTTCAAGAAATGGTTTTATATCTTCCGCTGTCAAGTTTTGTAAATGTATTTTTTTGTATTCGTTGTTATCTATGATGTCACAAATTGCTGTTTTAGTTACTCTATCTAAAAGTTCATTGTTGTAAGTAAGTAAAAAGAACACATTTGTTTCTTTGGCTATATATAAAATGGTCTGTACAAAAAAATCATCAGCAAAATGAATATCATCGATTTTGATAAGTAAAGAAATATTTTTAGGTACTTGGTTTAATATTTCTAAAAGGCATTTTATTTGTTTTGACTTTAATTCAATTCCATCATACTTGCTTATAAGTTCTTGTAACTG
>JAFTEH010000105.1 GCA_017453745.1 Spirochaetaceae bacterium | reverse complement strand
AAGTGGTCAGGTTTTTCTTCTATCGCAATAAAGCCTATCGTTTCACCATTTTCTTGAAGCAAATATACAAAGTGGGTTTCAAGTATTTTTGTAAACTCATCCAAGATGTCCTGTTCTGGTGCCCCAAACACCTTGTTGCTATCATTGTAAATCTCAAGCAACAAAGCCGCATCGTCTTTTGTAGCAACCACTATCATATCCATCCTCCTAGGTCGAAGCCGAGAAGTTTGCACAGTAAATGAAAGATCGCTTCGTCCCGAATAGAACTCAGTAAAATTAAAAAAAATTAACATAAGTGATAAGTACCGTTAAAATGCAATCTCTAACGGTACTTATCAAAAGTCATCAGTAAGCATACTTTCAAAAAGTATGAGTTAGAATACCCTAACTTATAAAAGGCTTAAGCCTATTTCTCCTTGATAGCCTCTAAGAACTTTTTACCGTATTCTTGGGCTTTTTTATCGGACATTTTTGTCATGGTTTCATAGCACTTTCGAGCTTCTTTATAGTTGTTGTCGCGTTCGTACATTTTGCCTAAATTAGCGAGCACAATATAATCCGACTTATCTAAGTTATAAGCCTTTGTCAATACTGAAATTGCTTTTTTGAGATTACCATTTTCCGAATAATACAAAGAAACCCAATTCAAAGCGATATTATTATTGGGGTAAAGTTTTTCGATTGTTTTTATCACAGTGGCGAAATCAGCATCTTTTAGACCTACATAGTTTTTTAAGATTCCGCAATAGTCGTTTATGCCAGAAAACAAAGCGACTTCACCTTCGTTATCTGGAATTTTTTCGCCTTTTGACCAAGCCCACTTGTTTTTAAGTTTAATAGAAGTTTCCAACACTGTAACGATGGCCTTGCAAGCTTGGGTATAATTTTTAGAATCCAAAAGCGATGAACACTTGCCAAAATGGATATCCAAGCGATTAGCGTCGTTTTTTAATGCCTGATCCAAATAGGAAATAGCGGTTTTGACATCTTCTTGGTTATAAGTATAGCCTTCAACCATGATGTTACTTCCATCAGCGTATTGCTCTATTTTCATACCAGATTGTGCATTTCGATACAAATAATAGTTAAAATAAGCTATCATCATTTCCGGGTCGTTTGGTGATGCCTTTTGCCAATCCTTTAACACCGTTTCGCATGCCGCAAAATCGCCATTCTTATGTGCTTTTAAGAACTCGCTTGAGTAATCATTCGCAAAAATGAGCGAACAACAAAATAAACAAACACTAATAATAAATAAACTTTTAATTTTCATTATTATCTCCTATCACGCAGAGTGACACATTGAGTATACTAAATCTAGATTTGTATGTCAAGGTCTTGTTTTGATGATACCTCCCCCCCCCATTGTAAATAACTGACGAATAGGCTACAATCCAACTATGTGTTGAATGTATTAAAAAAATATACATAAATTTTCCCAGTATACTGGGAAGTGGGGCTTGACTTAAAGCCCCACTTATAAAAACTCTTTTTTTTAAGGAAATGGAAACTATGGAAAAAAAACAATTACAAGAAAAACCTAAAAGCACTCAAATCTCGCAAAACTTATTTAGGTCATTTTATAAAAATAATAAGTTAAACTTTATAGTTTTGATGGTGCTTTATTCAGTTGTGTCGCTCTTTGTCGTTTCTATAGCGTGGATTATGAGTAGTATCACAGATACAATCGCTTCAAAAGATTTTAGCAATCTGTGGCGAATAGGTATTATCTCTGTTGTGTTTGCGGTCGGCTTTGTACTCATAGGCTGTATTACCGAAGTTTTTTATTCAAGGTTTATACACAAGGGTATTAAACAATACAAAAGTACAGCCTTTTCGCTACTTTCTAAAAAAGGCATTGCAGCATTTTCGGGCGAAAAAACGAGCGACTATATTTCAGCATTTACTAATGATATTACGAGTATAGAAACAAACTACCTTTTGCATACACCGCACATAGTACAGCACATCTTACAGTTTTTTGGAACCCTTGGGCTTATGTTATATTTTAGTATTCCAATGACTGGTATTGCCATCGCCTTTTTTCTTTTACCAATAATTATTAGTGTGGTTTTAGGTGGTGGACTTTCTAAACGCGAAAAAATAGTTTCTGAAAAAAACGCAAAATTTACTGCACGCATCAAAGACCTTTTGACAGGTTTTTCAGTGATAAAAGGTTTTAAAGCTGAAAAACAAGCTATAGCTTTGTTCAATTCCGACAATGCCGAAACCGAAAAAGCTAAGATGAGCCGTCGTTTACATCAGGGCATTGTCCAAACCGTTTCAACTGGGGCGCATGTTTTTATGCAATTTGGGCTTTTTATCGTAGGGGCGATTCTCGCAATCAAAGGGTACATTACAGCGGGTGTAATGATAGCTTTTGTGCAACTATGTAATGGATTAAGCCAACCGTTGCAAACCGTTCCTGTGTATCTTGCAAGCCGCAAAGCAGCCAAAGAACTCGTTTATAAATTAGCGGACAAGTTAGAAGAAAACAAAGAGAAATGCGAAGTCGAAGTTATCAAACAAATTGAACAAGGCATCGAAATTAAAAACTTAAGTTTTGGTTACGAAGACGGTAAAGACATCCTCAAAAATATTTCCTACAAGTTTGAGCAGGGAAAAAAATATGCACTCGTTGGTTTTTCTGGTTCAGGTAAAACTACACTTTTAAATTTGCTCATGGGTTCATATAATAATTATGGTGGGACCCTTTCGATTGGTGGTACCGAGTTAAAAAACATGGACACCGATAGCCTGTATGAACATTTGTGTTTAATAAATCAAAATGTGTTTTTGTTTGATGATACAATCCGCAACAACATTACTTTGTTTTCAGACTTCCCAGCTGAAAAAGTTGATTCGGCGATACGCTTGAGTAGTCTTGACAAAATAATCAATGAGCGTGGCGAAGATTATCTTTGCGGCGAAAATGGGTCGGCTCTTTCTGGTGGGGAGCGGCAACGCATTTCTATCGCGAGAGCCCTTGTCAAGAATGCCAGCGTTTTGTTAGTTGACGAAGCGACAAGTGCACTTGACAATGAAACGGCAAGTTTGGTTTCAAACGAAATTCTAAAACTTGATGGTATAACAGGCATTGTTGTAACGCACCGACTTGAAACGAACTTATTAAAAAAGTATGATGCGATACTCATGCTTAAAAACGGTGAGCTTGCCGAAGTTGGCACATTCGACGAACTTATGGAGCAAAAGGGCCAGTTCTATTCTCTTTACACGGTGCAGTAGGGGTGGGCTAGGTGCAAGTTTGCACCGCGTTGTTGTGAGACGATTCGCTAACGCTAGTCAAGGCTGCTGGAAACTTTGTTGCAAATAACGCCTTCGCTTTTTTTACTCGCATGCGATATTGCTAATCCGTGCAAGTGTAGTCGTGCCTACCTGACGTCATACAGATAGGCACAGAACTAATACCGTGTGGCAATTCTCAAGAATTACCTTATTTTGTAATTTTATTTTTGCGGAACTTCTATCGCTCCATTTCCCGTATACTCGTAAATTGAAACTAATTTCGTTATTCTACCTCCAAAATATTGATTTTGTTTTTCTTTAACAGATATGCAAATGCACCGCCCGAAACAACCGAATCAAATGCGTTTCCAATTCCGAACAGCAACGCAATACCTGTCAATGTTGGTGTCCATTTTCCTACTAAGTACAAAATAAATGCAATCCCATAATAAATTGAATTAGTTATGAGCGATTCAAAAAGCATGTAGTGAGTTTTGCCTAGTCCATAAAATTCTGCATCGAAAATATTTTGCAACGCATACAAAACATAAAATCCAAGTAACAGCAACACAAGATTATACAGTTTATCTACATCACTAAACTGCAATACATTGCTCATAAAACTTTTCCATAGTGGAATTGTAATGAACCATATTGCACACACAATCATTGTAACTGCAAAATATCCGAGCGTGTTGTTTTTGACAGCCTTTTTGTCTGTCGAAACTTCTTGTTTGATAAGTTCTGCTAGTTGGTTTATTGGAAGTAACAACCACCCCCAAATAAAATTATTTGCAACCCAATAGGTCCCTTGCTCATTTACCATGTTTACCATTCGACTAATCATGAGCATGTATGCAATGTTTCTAACAAATGATTCCACTCCAGAAATACCACCGATTTTTATAAAATCTTTTGCCCAAGCAAATGAGTGTTTTGATTTTTCAAAAATATTATATCCCTCTTTCGAAAGTAGAAAAAGCGATACAATGAATAAAATTGCATTTACTATGATGTTGCTATATGCTATGCCATTTACTCCAAGGTTTGCGGATATGTGTAACTTTGAAATAAGAAAAGTATCAAACAACATGCTTAAGCATAGTTTTAATCCAGTCAGGATATAAACATATTTTGATTTACCGAGTGTTATAAGACATACAAGTATAAAGCTACTCAAAAGTGTGAAAATATTTGCGATGCTTTCTATGCGAATATAGGTTGCAGATTCATTGATAATCTCTTTGTTCGTTGCCATGAAATCTAAAAGTTGGTTTGCAAAGATTACTATAACGAGTGAACAAATTGAATACACTGCAAGTGAAATCGCTAGTCCTGTCTTAATGCGATTAGTGTATTCTGTTTTATCTAGCACAACTTTACCCATGAAAAAATACAAGGGTAAAATAATCGCTTCATTTAAAATTTCGTAAATAAGGTTCACCCATGAAAGTTGTCCTGCAATAGAAAATGTCCATTCGCCAGGAAGTTGACCTAAAAAGAAAACCCTAACAGTTGTGTAAATTGTAGGACATAAGCCCATCACTAAAAGTGAAGCAAAAAGTTTCCAGTTTAAGTTTCCCAATGATCGTTTAATTTTATGTATCATTATTTCCTCTATATATCTACAGCTATCATCAATCACACTTTAAGTTGACCGTTTAACCTAGATTTGTTGACCGCTCGGTGTTTGGATATATGGTTCGTTGTCTACAACTACAAACAGAAAGTGGTGTGTGTCATAAAACTCTTTAGTAAGTATGCCCGATTCTATGTGATCCCTAAACTGATCATTAGTTACTATAATAGCATCGTTTCGCTTTGCATAGTTGATTAGAAATTCATCAGCACGAGTTCCTCCAGGAACCTCTACAAGTTCGTGTTTATAAGAATACTCAAAATCTTCAAAACTCATACCACTTGTATCTAAATACCGTAAGTTTGCATCCACAAATAGCTTGATGACGCTGTAGCCCTTGCTCGCGAGATAATCGGTAACGATATTGATGTTTTCGAGCTTGGCAATTTTTTCAGTATTTCTTCCGTTGTTCACATAGAGAGCTATGTTGGAACCATCGAGTATTACTTGCCTTGCTTGCTTATATTCTTTGTATTTACTGATATCCTTAGCCAAAAATTTTATTGCTAACCCCACCATGAAAGCATCATCGACAAGTCCAAAAACAGGAATAATATCGGGGGCTATGTCAATGGGTGAGAGCACATACAAAAGCACACCGATTATCACTGAAATCGATGTTATAGAGATAGTCTTGTAAGTCCCACTGAAAAAGGCTTTAAGCATATCAAAAAACAGCGCTATTGTTTCTGCGAATTCTTTAAGTGGTCCTTTCTCAGATTTTGCTCGAATCATACCTTCGTTCTCAAAAACGCTGTTTCGATCCTCGTCAGTGTATCCAGACTTTTTGAAATTTTCAAAATGCCTATTAACTTCATCCTGCTCTGAATCGTTGATATTATTCCAAAAAAAACTCATAAAATCTCTACTCCTTCTAATTACATTATATTAGCACCAAAACTCGCCTGTGTTGACAGTATAGTTTTTTGGTAGATTGCTTCGTCGCCCCTGCCTGTCGCTTGCTTGCTGCAAGCAGGGTAGGCAGACCACTCCTCGCAATGACGAGGACGATGCCTTTTTTAAGTTGATTGTATATGTGGCGACAGTACTGAAATCACTTTCATGATTTGTGCCGTCTACACCTTTTACCCAAAAGTAATGTGTTCCACTTTCTGACAATGGAATATCTCGCGAGCCTTTGTAAAAACCAGTTTTATTAAACGAAGAATCGTATTCATCGGTAGCGACACCAAAAAGAGAATATTTTGTTGCAGTAGAAGAATCATTTGTTGTACTGTAGTAAATATAATATTTGTTAGCTTTTTTTTCATCACGCCAACTTACTGTTAATTTAGAACTATCAGTGGTTGATATTGCAACAGTAACATCAATCGGAGCGTTTAATGTTGCATAAGTAAAACTACAATTTGATGAAGTGCTAAAATCGCTTTCTTTTCCAGTTCCGTCTACACCTTTAACCCAAAAGTAATATGTTCCACTTTCTGACAATGAAATATCTTGCGAGCCTTTGTAAAATCCTGTTTTGTTAAAAGAAGCATCGTATTCATCGGTAGCGACACCAAAAAGAGAATATTTTGTTGCAGTAGAAGGATCATTTGTTTTACTGTAGTAAATATAATATTTGCTGGCCTTCAAGGTATCTCGCCAAGTAACTGTAACATTGTTATAACTTGTTTCTGATTGACTAGCCGTAATATCAATTGGAGTAGATAATTTTGAAGCTGTAAAATTACAAGATGCAACCTTACTGAAATTGCCTTCTACATTATCCTTAGAAACACCTTTTACCCAAAAGTAATATGTTCCACTTTCTGACAATGAAACTTTCTCACTTCCCTTAAAAAATCCTGTTTTTTTAAAAGAAGAGTCATATTCTTCTCCAACAGCTCCATATTTATAACATATTGTTGCTGTTAGTGGATTATTTTCTGAATTGTAGTAAATATAGTATTTGTATGATTTTACAGAAGTTCTCCAAGTTATTTCAACAGCATTCGAAGTCGTTGTTGATTGAATAGCCGATATTTCTAGTATTGAATCATTGGTTTTATTAGCTGGTTCAACTTTGCTGTTGCAGCCTAGTAAAACGGTGCCACACAAAACAAATACTCCTAAGAGCAACAAAAGCGATTTTTTCATAAAATGTATCCTTGAAAAAAAATTAAAAATGCATAAGCATTTTTATGGTGGGGTTTGTCAACCCCACCATTACAAGTATACTTGTAATTTTTTTTTGTGACTGCAGTTGAGATTGCTTCGGCTGAAACGAGTTCAGCCTCGCAATGACGGTCGGTAGGAGAGATTGCTTCGCTGCGCTCGCAATGACGATTTAGTACCGTGAACGCCGTTAGGCGTGAACTAATCCGCTTATAAAAAAAAATTAAAAAGTGCTTGATATTTTTTTGCAAATATATATAATCCAATGTGTTTTCTCCATTTTGGAAAAACACTTTTTTATATAACTACTAACAAAAGGCTTATTATGAAGGCTCGTTTTTTTTGCTTTGCCAGTATTTATATTTTATGTGTTTTTATCTCATGTGCTACTACTAGATCACATGCCCCTATACCCCAAACTAACAGATACACCAGAGTATATGGTGGAGTAAATAATGCTGGGGTAGGTGCATATAGGGTCAAAGAAATAGGGTTTGACGGAACTCTGTTAAGTTTTGATGATTTAATAGAGTTCGAAATTACCGAACCTAATTTTGATAAAAAATTTTTAGCTAGTCCCACTGCAAAATTCCCGTTTGATGATTCATATAAGCAAAAAGTTCAAGAAATCATCTATTTTTTAGATTCAAAATTCGCTATGGACATTGAATATAATCCAAACGACAACTTATTTTTTGCAGGATTAGCTTTTGACAAAGTAAAAAGCATTACTGACCTAGCTAACTATGATATAAACTCAAAAAAAATAACATACACCGATGTAAAAAGAGCTCAAAAATTGCGTATAGCAGAGAGCACACATGCATACACATCAGCTCTTTACTCTAGTAAAAATAATGACATTATCGATGGAGCTTTTTTCACACAAACTTGGATTTTATACTATCCCAAAGAAAAGTTTCCTGATGTTGAAACTGAGTGGCAAGGAATGACATTTGTGTACCCAATTAGCTTTATCTATGACAACGCTTCTCGTATAAGCGAAATAACAGTTCAAAACACAACTTATAAATTTTCATACCCAAATGAAAATGCAATTAATGTAGTATACCAAAAAACTACAGCAGGACCAATAGAAACTTGGACATTTGATACAATGAACCACAGCTATATTCACAAGGTTAACTCAACCGAAACAACAGGCTCATACCCAAGCATTGAACCAAAAAAATTGAACTTTGTAGAAAAGGAAGTTCCACATGCCGAATATGATTATAGTTTTTTTATCCACGAATATGACAAGAATGAAAGACTAAAAATCTATGCCACTGGAAAGCGAAAAGAACATCAAAAAATAGACTCGCCAACTTGGTTCGGTGCTGGGACGCATGGTTCTAATATGATGTATGCTTTAGAATACTAATACTAAACCAACCAGGCAAGACTAAAAAAGCAATCTAATGGTTCGCCTATAACTGTTAGATTGCTTCGCCTGAAACGAGTTCAAGCTCGCAATGACGAAGCGTTTTTTGCACTCCTCGCAACGCTCGGTGTAGCGGTTACCGAGCGTGGTGAAGCAATATAACAATTTTTGCCACACGGGTTCCAAATGTCTACGACATTTGATAGTAAGGTTCGTCATTGCGGCTCACTTCACTCCATCATTGCGAGCCAATGCTTGCAAAGCAACTTACGGCAAGCACAGCGAAGCTTCTAGCGAGGCTTTCCCCTCCTAAAAAAAAGTCTATATTTTTCTCAAATTTTCTATTCTTCCCCCTTGACACTCGCACAACCTTTTAGTATAATTAGTTATACAAATCATACTTAACCTACTAGGAGAACGAGATGGCTAGACCGAAGGGGAAACACGCTTGGACGGCGACTGTTGGTGAAAAGGGGCAAATTGTCATACCAAAACAGGCTCGCGAGATTTTTGGGATTGCTATGGGCGACACGCTTTTGTTGCTTGGCGACGAGGAGCGAGGGCTTTATATTCCGCCAAAGGGTGCCTTTGATGAGTTGTTTAACACTGTGATTGGCAATGGCGAGGAGGCTCAATGAAAAAAATTGCATTTTTTAGTATCCCAGCACACGGACACACAAACCCGATGTTACCAGTCGCAGCCGAACTTGTAAAACGCGGGAATGTCGTACGGTTTTATTCCTTCGACGAGTTTGAAGCAAAAATCAAAGCCACTGGGGCGGACTTCGTTTCGTGCAGTGCGTTCTTGCCAGATTTAAGTGAGCGGCAAAAGGCAGCCTTGAAAAAAGTCAGCACCACTGAAATGACGATTCAAGACATCAGGCTCACGCTTTTGCTTGACGGCTTTCTTGGCGATGAGTTTAAAACTTTTCAGCCTGATGTGGTGTTTGCCGATTCGGTTTGCTTTTGGGGTAAACTCAACGCATGGAAACACAATGTGCCACTCGTAGTTTCCACAAGCACATTCGCATTCAACAAGATGTCATCGCGTTACATGAAACATTCGCTAAGGGAGCTTGCCGACATGATTTTCGGTTTGCCCAAAATCGCAAAGGCACTCAAATCGCTAGAACCCTACGGCTACCATGTCAAAAATCCCCTCGCCCTCGTACAAAACGACAACAAAACCGACACCGTTGTTTACACTTCAAGAGCGTTTCAACCTTGTGCGGAAAGTTTTTCAGAGCATTACGCTTTTGTCGGTCCGTCAGTTTTTGCCACCATCTGCCCAAACAAACAAAAGGCTAAACCGCTTGTGTATGTTTCGCTTGGCACTGTTATTAACGACCGCCCGGCCTTTTACAAAAATTGCGTTGCCGCATTCAAATCGTTGCAAGACGCTCCAATCGATGTAATCATCTCGTGCGGACATTCATTCGACATCGCCTCGCTGGGCTCGCTCCCACAAAACATACAAGTCTATCCCTATGTTGACCAGCTCGACATCCTCGCGAAAGCCGATTGCTTTATCACTCACTGCGGCATGAACAGCGTTTCAGAAAGTTTGTTTATGGCGACCCCGATGGTGCTCTACCCACAAACCAGCGAGCAACATGCCGTCGCCAAACGCACGCAGGAAGTCGGAGCGGGCACCATACTTACCGACGACAGTGCAAGCGGCATTCTTACCGCCGTGATGAAAGTCTTGAACGAGGCGAGCTTTGCAAGTGCTGCCAAAAAATGCAGCGAGGATTTCCGCCAATGCTCTGGTGCAAAAGGAGCGGCTGAGTTTATTGAGAGGGCGGCGAAGTAGGTGGGAGGTGATTTTGTGGTGATGGTATTTGAGGCGGAATTTCCGCTGTCATTGCGAGCCGACTTGCTTAATAACTATGAGCAAGGCGAGCGACGCAATCTCATTGGTTAGATTGCGTCGGTCGTTGCATACCCTCGCAATGACGCGTGGAACTTGAGCGTTTCAGAGAATAATTCCACGGTGCTCGTTGCACCAGTCTCGGTTTTCATAACGCCACTCTCTCGCCATGGCTATCCTATAAACGCCCACCGTCATTAAGTCATTAGCTCCCTTCTTGGGCAGTAGGCTTTTTACCTTTGAGCCCTGCTACCAAGATAATACCAACCACAAGTACCAAGGTAATCAACAAGCCATCTTCTAGCCCAAAGGCACCGCCGTTTAGTAGTGTGTTGCTAGTCATGCCAAACTTGAAAATGCTTGGGAGTTCGTCGAGGGCACCGCTGACCGTTATGCCAAAGATGTTTCCTTGGGCGATATTCCACATAGCGTGAAATGCCCCTACAGCCCAAATATTCCGCGTGCGGAAAAAGTAAATAGAGGCAAACACACCAAAGAGAACTAAGTTGACAATGGGCAGTATGCCGAGTTCTGGGTTGGCAAAATGGAGTAAGCCAAATGCAAGGCTGTTGACAAGGATTGCGAGCCACCTAGGTGCATGCTTATGTAATGAGAGCATAAAAAAACTTCGGCATAAAACTTCTTCTCGTAGGCCTTCTACAAAAAACTGTAAAACCCACAAGAAAAATGGCAAAACCATAAAAGGATGAACCACACCTTCAAACCTCAAAACCCCTAAAACCATTCCCGCTAGAACGACAATAAAAATCATCAAAAACCCTAAGCCCGCACCACTTAATGTGGGCAAAATGGCGTTGCGTTTAAAGCCCTGTTCATCTAGCGACCTTTTTTGGACAAAGCGGCTATACAGGACATGTAGGGCAATCATAAAAACCGAAATGGCGATGCTCACAAGCCTAGAAATTTCGCTTGAGCGAAACTGGGAAAAAGTTTCTTCTGTCATAAGGGCTTTTAGAAGTCTTGTTGGTAGGGTGCCCAAAAGCCCAATAGCCAAAATAACCACAAGGCAAACTATGGTTTCGATTAAAATTTTAACGGCTAATGGGAGTTTTATATTCATGGCTTGCTCTTTTAGTTTTTGGTTTGGACGTCAGCTTGCTCATAGATTTGCTCATCCGCTTGGGCAGTCGGGTCATACTCCAATATGTCGCCAGGCTGGCAATTTAGGGTTTCGCAAATAGCTTCTAAGGTGGAAAAGCGTATGGCACTGATTTTGCCAGTTTTCATCTTAGAGAGGTTCACATTGGTGATACCAACTCGCTCCGATAATTCTTTAAGGCTCATCTTGCGGTGGGCTAACATTCGGTCCAGTCTTAAAATGATTTTTCCCATAAACCAATCCTTAAAGTGTCTCGTCGGATTCTTGTTGCAACAAGGCCCCATAGCGGAAAACCGTGATTAAACCAACCATCAAAACCACAATGATTGCACCTGGCAACGAAACTCCAAACCTAATAAAGTTTAGGCTGAGTGGGTCGCTGCCTGTATCCACAAAAATCAATGGTAAAAGGGCGAATGCCAAATAGTGCAATTTTTTAACGATAATTTCAGAAAAGGGACTTTCGCATTTTTTAAGAGTTTTGCACAAGCCTGAAATCAAAAAAAATACTACCCACAAGTACACCAAAAAAATGGCGACGATGATAAATCGCTTGCTCATTCCGTGGTTGGTGATAGAAAGTCGTTCTTCGGTCTTGTGAATTTCTTTTTCGCCATCTAAAATCACTTCGTCGTTTTTATTGTGCTTAATCAAACCCGATTTTTCTATAGCCTTGTCGATTATTTCTTCCCGTTTGATTTCTTGCGTGATTTGAAAGGCTCCGTCTGGTTCGCGATAAAGCAGCACCGCTGCTACTATAAGAGCGATAACTCCAATTCCAACAGCAACTTGTGCGAAACGAGATAAAATAAGTCCAATTTTACCGATTAGGTTAATTTTTTCAATGTATTGGTTTTTCATAAACCCTCCAAAGTTAAAATCTCGTAAAACAATAATAAGTTATCGTTCTACAATAATAATTATACATAAAAGAATAATTTTGTCAATAGGGTTTTAATGTTTTTCGATAATTTTTTTGTTTGGTGGATTTAGTATAGGTGGCTCTTGGTTTTAAGCTAGAATGGTGGGAGCAATCATAGCAGAGCAAAACCCTCAGAGATTGCTTCGGACGCTATGCCGTACAAAGCACTAAACTCATCTTTACTTGTCTCTAGGCGGGTTTACATACTACAATCTTAACAGCCGAAACTTTCGCTTTTTGCATTAGCATTGTAATTTTGCTCAAGGCTCGCCAATGACGGATGGGTAGAGTGCTCTCAATAACGGCACTAGTCTCCTAACAATGATAGTAGAACCTCACCAACGAGATTTACTTTATAACCTTCCAAAATTCTGTATCGTCGTTGGTGATGATGTTGACATTAACATCATCCAAGTCAAAACCAGAATAACCCATTGGCAAGAGATTAACTAACTTACTGTCGGCATGACCGTCCAGTAGTTTTTCGATTCCTATAAAGCGTATTGTTTGGAATTTGCTAAACCAATAAAAATCCTTAGCTAGATAGTCAAGATAATCCTTAGGCGATTGTATCATTGGAGCGATTTTTACGATGTTCAAATCGGTAAAGTTTTTGCTCTTTAAGTTTTCGCGTATCTCTTGAATTGAAAGTGGTGTGTTATTTTTGTCAACTATGTATGCTCGCATGTCGGTGTCTACCATCACCCACTTATGAAGTTCGCTAATCCAAACATTGTTTACAACATGGCAATCGGGGTCAGTGGAACTTTTGGGCATGCACCACACATAATTATTGACCACGCCAACCGAAAGCAAAAGTTCGCAAGTCATCATGGAATGGTATCGACAATTAAAAGCGTTTTCAGTATTTAAATGATATTCCCAAAGAGAAATGGCATCTTGTTTTTTTATAGGGGACTTTTGGTTTGCATGTGGAATATTCTTTGAAATAAAATCGGCTATTAGCAACACCTTTTCCATGTCAGATTCTTTTTTATTGATTGCTTCTAAATCGAGTCCAGTGTTTTTAGTAAAATATTCGCGGATTTCTTTTGCCCTCGTTTCATCAATGGTGTAACTAAAATTAATGCGTTCATCACTGCGATGATAGGCTCCGCTTTTTTGTAATGTTAGCAAGTGGCTACATCCTGCAAGAAGGCTACAACTAAAAACTAAAACAAATGCTATTTTCTTTTTCATAAATCGCTCCTAAAAACTTAAAAAGGCTTTTAAGCCTTTTTAAGTGGGGCTTGACAAAAGCCCCACTTCCCAGTATACTGGGAAACTTTTTTGTAAATAGTCGCCCTATAGAAAGATTGCTTCGGAGCTTTTGTAGTTAAGGGTAAGGCGACTTGCTTGGTAAATACTTGCAAGTCGAGTAAAGCAATCTCGTTGATAGGAGGCATTACTCAGGACGATTCGCTAACGCGGTGTGCGAACCGTGTGGTACTTTCCTCAACTAAAGATTGCCATCCGTATATTCTTGAAAAAGTGGAAATTTTAGCCAAAAATCTATTGAAAAAATGGAAATTTTAGCCTAAAAACCATTGAAAAAGTGGAAAAATCTTGTTATAATGCCTTAATTAAAGGTAAAACGGTATGGTTACTCGTAAAGCAGAGATCAAAATAAAACAGTGGATTACATCTTCTAAATCAGCCTTAATAGTGACAGGGGCTCGCCAAGTTGGTAAGACCTTTTCGATTAGAAAGTGCTTAACCGAACTAAAATGCAACTATCTTGAGATAAATCTTGTCGAGCAGCGTGAATTGATTAGCGTTATCGAATCTTCATCGAGCGTCAATGATTTGGTCATTAACTTGACTGCCGCAACGAATTATTCATTTGTCAAGGGCGAAACCATTCTTTTTATTGATGAGGTTCAAGAAGCAAAAGACATAGTAACGCGCATTAAATTTTGGGTTGACGAGGGGAGTTTCCGTTATATTTTGAGTGGATCGCTTTTAGGTGTTGAACTTAATAGCCTAAGGTCAGCTCCAGTTGGCTATTTAGATGAGATTATGATGTTTCCACTTGACATGGAAGAGTTTTTGTTAGCTTCATCAGTAAAACCAGAAGTGATTGAGCATTTACGCACCTGCTATGAAAATAAAACAAGCGTAGGTGAAACTATTCATAAGACAATGCTAAAGCATTTTAAAAGGTACTTGGTTGTTGGTGGTATGCCTAATGCCGTTCGTGAATATGTTGAGAGTGCAGACATTGCACGCGTTACCGCGATACAAAAAAACATCATCGAAATGTACAAATTAGATTTTACTAAGTATGAAGCAAAAGATAAAAAACTGATGATTATTTCTATCTATGATACGCTGAGCTCGCAACTTTTAAAACAAAACCGTAGATTTAACTATAACGATATAAAAAACGGCTTAAAATTCGAGAGAGCCGAAAGTAGTTTTTTGTGGCTTGCATCGGCCAGTGTTGTCATACCGACTTATAACGCTACAGAGGTTAGTGTTCCATTGCGAGCAAATGCAAAGAAAAGCCTACTAAAGTTATATGCAAATGATGTTGGGCTTTTGACCTGCATGTATGGCAATAGCCTTAGAACAAAAATACTCATTGAGAATGGTGCGGTAAATCTTGGGGGTATTTATGAAAATGCGGTTGCACAAGAATTAAACACGCATGGCTTTACTACATATTATTACAACAGCCACAAAAACGGTGAGTTAGATTTTTTAATCGAAAAAGGTTTACAAGTGTTGCCAATCGAGGTAAAAAGCGGCAAGGATTATTATGTCCATTCTGCAATGAGTAAGGCAGTGTCGAACCAAGACTATAAAATCAGTGAAGCATACACCTTGACAAACTATGACCTTAAAATACAAAACGGTGTTACCTATCTCCCTGTGTATCTGTGTATGTTTATCGATGATGAAAGCACGCTTAGCACTTTGGAAAGAATCGAATGATTTTTTTTAGGATTGACGGCATTCTTCAAAAAAAAGCAGTATACTGCTTTTGGGACTATTTGTCAATAGTCCTAAAATAAAGTCTTTGTTGACATTCGTGTAACAAGTGGGCGTATTCTGAATTTTAGGGCTTTTATAAGGTATGCTAGCTTTGAAAATGCACAATTTTTTTCAAAGGCTTTTTATTTTAAGGAGATATTATTATGAAAAAACGATTTACATTTATTGCGGTGATTGCATTGCTCGTTGCCTTTGTTGCAAGTTGTACAAGGTTTTGAAATAAGCGTGCTGTTTTTAAACGCCGAGTTTCTTCCTCGGTGTTACTTACAATAAAGAAACTCGCCTTATTAAAATGTGCGTATAATGCGCACGCAATACAACAAGGAGCGAAACTGATGTTTTGCTCCTTGTTGCATTGATATAGAAGGCATGTGCCAATTTCGCAAAACAACCAATTCCCAGCAGACGGTTCTAAGTACACAATCTTAGGACGAGTTAGCTTAAGTACTAATGCTTCGTCAAAAGGGGCTGCGTATAGTCTTTTGCTTGCGGAAGCAAAGCGTATCTATCCTAACTGTGATGATGTTGTAAACATTATGGTTGATGCAAAACGAAAAACTATATTGTGGTCAACAAAAGATACCTATGAAATGACAGGTGTCGCTATAGACTATAAATAGCCCATTAAAGAAGGCGGTAAGGATAAAAAGCCCTAAAACCGCCCGCCAGTAAAAGCCCATCACTTTGCAGACTCCGTAGCGTGCATAGGGGCTATGTTTTGATCTCTTTTCTGTATTTACCTACATAACGACTTGGGCATTGCCACTAAAAGGATATTCTACTTGGGATTTTTTGGTAAGTTCATCTAATTGCTCAAAAGATGTGATACTATCAACAAAAGTTTTTCTCCATTTCGTGTAGTCGAAATGTTCGCTCAACAATGTTGTAATAAAAATTTCTGCCTCGCTTGCGCCTAAATTGTCAGACAAGCATTTAAGTCCTCGGTCAATTACATCAATCGTACTTTGTTTCATCTTTATCCTCCAAGTCGCTATTATTTTCCAAAATATATCTTACTGGATCAATAACAACAATGCTAGTGCCTCTAAATGAACAACAAATTGAGTTTGGTCATCAAATGGACGATTATAACAATATTTTAAACCGCAGGCAGCTTGACTGCCTGTCGGCTACGAAAATTATGTTATACGATATTTTTTACAGATTTTACAAATCTATAATTTCATATTTACTACATTTCAAAACTTCTTTCTATACTTGAAAGATGTTTTTATGTTTTTACAATCTTAAGCGGCGTAAAGCCACGTCCTTCCGCTACCTTGCTTTGCCCTAAAGTTCAATTTCATTTTGAAAAATCTGGCTTGAACAGATTTTTCAAAATATTCCAACTTCTACTTTTCGGAAGAAGAAGTTTCCACTGTAAAAAAATACAACCGCTTCTTCGTCCTTGCCCTAAAGTTAGATTAATTTTTTCAGCAAGCTCGACTTGCTGAAAAAATATTCCCCGAAAAAGCTTTGTTCTATTGACATTACATCAAAAATGTTTTATATTATCTGTTGTAAGGTTAAAAGAACAACACTTTACAGAAAAACACTAATTATGGGTAACAGATTTACCCAAGGAGAAGTCACATGAAAGTAGCTGTAGTTTGCTCAAACGGCAAAGTAGGAAAATTGGTTGTTGCAGAAGCTCTTGCAGCAGGTTTTGAAGTCACAGGGTTTGCTCGTGGTGAAAACAAAAGCGAGGCAAAGAATTTTGTGCAGAAAGACATCTTCACTCTTACAAAGGAAGATTTGGCAGGTTTTGATGTAGTAGTTGATGCATTCGGCGCATGGGTAGAGAACGAATTGCCTAATCATGGAAAATCGCTTGCCCATCTGTGCGACCTTCTTTCTGGTACAAAAATACGTCTTGTAATTGTAGGCGGAGCAGGTAGTCTTTATGTAAACAAGGAGCATACAGTCCGTGTCATAGACACTCCGGATTTTCCTGATATGTTCAAGCCTCTTGCAAATGCGATGGGTAAAGCCTTGGATGACTTACGAAAAAGAAGCGATGTTCAATGGACATATATCAGCCCCGCGGGAGACTTTCAGGCGGACGCTCCAAAAACTGGCAGCTGGATTTGGGGCGGTGAAGAACTTACCCTTAATTCAAAAGGGGAAAGTATCATAAGTTATGCAGACTATGCGGCGGCTTTAGTTGAGGAAATCAGAAACGGAAAGAACATTCAGAAAAGAATTTCTCTAGTCCGTAAATAAAGATTGGGGCGGATTTATCCGCCCTAATTTATCGGATTGCGCTATAATGGAGTTTCGTATGGAAAATAAACTGACAATAAATGACATAGCTTCATATTTGGACAAAGTGGGGCTTCAATACCTTGCGACAATCGGACTAGACGGAAAGCCTAAAGTTCGTCCTGTTCAGTATATGGTTACATCTGATAATAAACTCTGGTTTTGCACAAACTGCGAAAAAGCAATGTATGCAGAACTGCAAAAAAATCCTTATGTAGATTTGTGCGCAAGCAAGCTGCAGAAAGATGAAATCACTACCGCATGGATTCGTTTTAGCGCCGAAGTTGTTTTTCCTAATGAAAACGACGAAACTCTAAAAATAAAAGAAGCTATTATGAAAAAAAGCGCAATTGTTAAAGAGCTTTATAATGACAATCCTAAAAATCCTATTTTCAAAGTCTTTTATCTTAAGAATATACAAGGTTCGCTTTCAAATCTTGGGCATGTAAAAGGTCTTGAAGATAGAGAAAATTTTTTACCAATTGTTGAGTTTAAATTTTAATACGAGGTAAAATCATGACACAAAAAGAGCGAAGGGAATTTTTAATTCAATATCTTCTTGAAGAAAATCCTAAGTATGAAAACATTGAAATTCCTCAAAGCGATGATGAACAAAAATATCTTTTCCGCTCCCTTGTAAATGTCCGTCCGCCACTTCCTGCAAGCGAAGATTTTTTGACTGTGCAGAATGAATATTTAATGGAAGAAAACAAATCTCACGGAATCACGGACATTAAAGATTTAGAGAGTGTATCTTCAGGAAGCGATTTGTATCTTTGGCGAGGCGACATAACCACTCTAAAAGTT
>JAFTEH010000104.1 GCA_017453745.1 Spirochaetaceae bacterium | reverse complement strand
TGAAAAAACAAGGATGTTTTTTCAAAGTGCATTTGCTTCGAACAAAAGTGTGTCTTTTCACGGAAATCGATTTTTAATATGAACAACTAGTTTACGAGTTAATCTTGACCAATTTATAGGTAGGTATCAAAACTTATATATTAAAAATATCGTATTTGCTTAAATTACATAGAACATAACTGGAAACTTATTACTCTAAGGCGGGTTCTTAGGGCAGAGCCCTAAGCCGCGTTTTAGGAAGGTAAGGGTTCCTAAGGGAAAGGAAACCCTTTTGCTCGGTCAAAAGGGTGTCTTTTCCCTTAGTATTAGGATGCAGGGAAAAACCATCTCTGCAAAAATTAATTTCCATGATTTTCAAGTTTTGATGTTGAATAATCTTTTACATTCCAGTATATTTAAATTAACTATTTCTTTAAGTACATGGTTTTACGAAAAATAACTGCGTATATGATTTTGAGTTGACTTTTTACTACAATTTCTACACGCTCGTGCTAGTATAGGTCTTTATGGAGGTTTTATGAAGATATATATGGATAATGCAGTGCATGCCTATTTGGAAAAACACGGTGCCAGTGCTCTGACTATTTCGACACGATTAGGGGCAGGCTGAGGTGGTGGCGTACCTGAACCAACCGTGTCGTTGGGAAAACCGCAACAGGGGGGCAAAGAGTATGTTAGTTATGAGATAGGAGACAAAACAGTATATGTATTTTTTACTATCAAGACAAAAGATGGAACCCTCCACATAAAACATCGTTCTTTTTTATTTTTTGAATGGATTACTATTGAAGGTATCGTCGGTTGCTCATTTTCGCTTGACTAACAGAACTTTGGTTATTCAAAACTATCTTTTTCGGCAGTGTGAGACACATCAACAGAATAGGTTCCAGTAAAACAAGCCGTACAATATTCGCCCGTAGCGCCTGCTTCAAATAGAGCAGACTGTAGTTCTTCCACGGTTAAAAAGTCTAACGAATCAGCCCCGATAAACTCACATATTTCTGGAATAGTTTTGTTGTGAGCAATTAGCTTTTGTAAACCACCCATGTCGACACCCATATAACACGGAAATCGTAACGGCGGGCAGGCTATGCGAACATGTATTTTTTTTGCTCCTGCTTCGCGTAAAATGCGCACTAAATGCTTTATTGTCGTACCTCTCACAATACTATCATCAACAATAATAATATCCTTCCCTCTCACAACATGGGGCAATACATTAAACTTCATTAAAACCCCTTGCTCCCTTAACTGTTGAGTTGGTTGGATAAATGTTCGTGCAATATATCGATTTTTTGATAGCCCCTCATCATACAAAATTCCAGAGCCTTTTGCATACCCTATGGCACTAGAACGAGCAGAATCGGGCACCGCTATAACCATATCCGCCTCAACCCCATGATTTTCTGCTAAAATCCTACCGAAGTTTACTCGCGCAACATGCACCGAAGCCGAATTCCAAACAGTATCGGAACGCGCAAAATAAACATACTCAAAAATACACGAAGAAGTGTGTTCAAGTTTAGGAAGTTCGCTCTGTAGTTGAATACCGTCTTCATTTATCTGAAAAACTTGTCCAGGGGCTACTTCAAAATAGTTTTTACAACCGAGTGTGTCCATCACACAACTTTCACTCGCCGCTAAAAATGTTTTATCTGAAATATTCCCAATACACAGCGGGCGAAATCCCCAAGGGTCACGCGCAACATAAATCGCATCAAGAGTAAGCACAACAATCGAAAAAGCACCTTTCCATTCTCGCATACATGCGTCAATCCGCTCACTCCAAGTTTTACCATCACTTGCAGCCAGCATCATTATCATTACTTCCGTATCGCTTGTCGAAGAAAGACCGACCCCTTTTTTTAGTAGCTTTTTCCGCAATTCAGGGGCATTTACTAAGTTTCCATTGTGGGCAAGGGCGATTGGACCATGTTGTGTTTCTATACAAAAGGGTTGCATATTTTGCCGAGAAGAAGCCCCTGTAGTAGAATACCTCGTATGCCCGACCCCAGCATACCCTTGTAGTTGCAAAATATCCGTTTCACTAAATGCGGCTGAAACTAGCCCCTGATTTTTTTGCACTTGAATTGTTTTTCCCGTTGAAACAGCGATTCCTGCGGCTTCTTGCCCACGGTGTTGTAAGGCAAAAAGGGCATAAAAAATAGTGCGAGCGGCTTCAGATAAATCAGATGATGTTTTTATCTTAGTATTCCAAACGGCTGCAATTCCGCATTCTTCACGGGCGCCTGAATCAAATATACATGACATATTAGTTATTGGGTCCTTAGTAATAAAGAAAACTTGTAAAACAACCTATAAGACACATCCATTACTATACTGACAAACACAAGCGTCTTTCGTTTTTAATAGAGCAATAAAGGTGTTATAGTTTTTACACATAGCTCAAGTTACACTACATAACAGCGTACTTTATCAGTATAACAATAGGTTATAATTTTACAAGCCTTTATCTAAAATAATTATGGAAATCAATTTTTCATAAACAAACCCTCATATTATACTCATGTCTCATTCTGCTACCCTGAGTGTCGCCTACCTGACAGCAACCATGATAGGCAGAACGATGCAGCACATTATCAGTACGAAGACTTGTAAACAGTCTCGTACTGATGTGCAATACGAGCATAAAATAATGGTAAAAAATCGTCATTCTAGCAGGAGACTAGCCGAAAACGCCTTGCGATAGTTTCTTGCAATAGTTTAAAGAAGGGTACAACTTTTGCCGATACTCGCTACATGAAGCGCTTTGTCTTTTTTTGTTTTTTTCTGGTACATATATGGTCAGTGGTGGCTCAAGACGGGATTCCACTCGCTTCATTTGAAAATATTCCCGACAGCGCTCAACTTCGCAAAGGAATTGCTAGTCTATGGCTTTTGGGAGACCCGTCATTTGTGGAACAACTGAAAATGGCAGAATACACTGATGGAACTGGAAAACGATTTATGATCGAAAGTCGTCGCATACAAGATATACTGGAAGTTCAAATCAGTCCATACGATACAACCTTTTACTATGCAACAACAGAAGATACTTCTACACAAAAGAGCCCAGTGTCAAGTTTGGAAGTACCCCCAACAACAGGCACGCAAAATGCACCCCCTTATACTGAACCGAGCAACACGACAAGCGACATAACTGGTGATAAAACCGCAGAAGAAGCAAACACTGCCACCCAGTTGACACAAACGGTCGCCCCCATCGATAGCGTCCGCACTGTACCACAGGGTACATGGATTTTACGAAGAAATGCTGAATCAGGCAAGCCTATTTCAATTACCATTTACTTACGAGAAAGTAGCGACCTTTTTATCGTATTGCGGCCATCTGAAATTGAGCGCTTTAAAGATAAAAGTGTAATTGATTTTTGTCTTTTTCAGGCTTATGTAAGACGAGATATACCAATTAGCTTTTCATTTGAAAGTCTCTACTACACAAGCTTAAACGAATTAAAAGCTAAAACAGCGCAACAACTACCATGGTATATCTTTGACCCACCGCAACAATATAGTACGGTTGAAGCAACTTCAAAAGCTTTAGCCAAACGACTTGACACGCTTATATACTTAGAGGATGGCGCTTTCGATGAAAATGGCAAACCATGTTACATTGAAACAGGCATGCCTCAAACAAAGGAGGAAATATTAAATGCCGCGAATGCTGCTGATATTGCGGTCGGCACCAAGATAAAAGGTGGGGTTAATTGCGCCGGTTTTGTCAAATGGATTATCGATGGCATCATCAAGCCCATTGCAGGAAGTGGCACATACATTAATTCACTGAAACGACCAACCGATATTCCCGAAACGGACTTTAATGCGGCCTACCTTGAAAAAAGAGATTTGTTTTTTGGGCTTGATTGGATTAGAAATTTGGCAGCAGCACGACTTTCCCTTACAATGAAAAAAACAGTATATCCACAGTCGGCAGGAATTGATGTAACGGTGGAACCTTTTTCCTTTTCACTACCTGTTCGCTCTCATGGTTTTACACAAAAAAAGTTTGCCGGATATTTTAAGTCAGTTGGGTATCAAGTTGAATACTTACAAGCGCTTCTGTACTATCTTGCTATAACAGAACCTGGTCACTTTTACCTCGCAAGCGTAAGCGGAGAAACGGGCACACCTTCTTTACGACAGCATAGTCATGTCGTCGCCATTTTCCCATACTTTGATATGTTAGGCACTTTCAAAGTCGATATATATGAAAATGCCCAAGCGACACCTCTTGAAGACTTTATACAAAAAAATAAAGATGCTTTCATTGCACTTGTGCGTGTAAAATCACCAGAAGTAGGGCGTTTTTCTCCATAATATGCTATAGCCTACCGCTTGCCTGACGCAAGTAGGTTTGACAGGGCGAAACATCCAGTATCGTATGAGGGGTGCCTTCCGCCAGTGTGGGTGAACCAGTTTTTATCACACGGACAATTCGCTCACGCTACTCACCCTGCTGGAAACTTCGTTGCAAATAACGGGCTCGCTTTTTTAAAGTGAGGTATTGTTGGTAAACCGTGATGTGTAGTCGCCGTCTACCTGACGCTTGCCTGTCCTGACTGCCGTCAGGCAGGCTGCAAGCAGGGTAGGCGACGAGAAACGAACAATGAGCCCTAATGTGACAAAAAGAAACATCTTCCCTCAAACCACTTGATAAACTCAAAACAAATCCATACAATACTCACATTATGACAAATGGCTCAAAAGTGATAAAAACTTTTTGACATTTGACATATAGAAGGAACATTGTATGAAACATCGTTTTAAGGTACTTACACTGGTTTCGGTAGTAAGTGTTGCATTTATGCTAAGTAGCTGTAAGAGTATACAAGAGCCAACGCCGAGTTCTACGACAGTTCAAGGCATGGTAAAGTTGAAACTAAAAGGAAAATCGTTCCAAATGGGAGCGAGCTACGATGGTGCAAATAATTTTGAAAAACCTGAACACAGGGTAACTTTTACACGCGACATTTACATGTGTGACCACGAAGTTACACAAGCGGAATGGAAAGCCGTTATGGAAAGTAACCCGAGTTATTTTCAAGGCGAAGAAGCAAATAAAAAAGTAGCCAATGGCGAAGTGCAAGAAAAGCGCCCAGTTGAGCAAGTAAGTTGGTATGCTGCAATCGCTTACTGTAACAAGCTTTCTATAATTGATGGTCTCCAACCTTGTTATAGCGTAAAGGTAGGTAGAACGGAAGTTGATTGGGAAAATCTACCATACGATGATATTCCAACTACTAATGATGCTGATTGGAATGAGGTTGATTGCGATTTTAGCAAAAATGGCTACCGCTTGCCAACTGAAGCGGAATGGGAATATGCTGCACGCGGTGGTATTGCTGATACCGATAAAGTGGTTTGGGCTGGCACTACAACAGAACTTGGGAAATACGCATGGTACAAGGGTAACAGCAACAATAGAACCCACGAGGTAAAGAAAAAGCTACCAAACGGCTATGGGCTCTATGACATGAGTGGCAATGTACTTGAATGGTGTTGGGATTGGTACGGAAATTACGAAAATACCGATGCGACAGACCCTACGGGTGCCTGGCCTGGCACTTACCGCGTCGGACGCGGTGGCAACTTGGACAGCGACGCCGCTTACTGTCGTACGTCTGCCCGCAACCTCATCTCGCCGAGGTTCCGCATCAACTTCTTAGGCTTTCGCCTTGTTCGCTCCGCTCAGTAAAAATCCTTAAAAGAAGTCTCGTTTGTGCGAGACTTCTTTATAAGCTTGAAGCCGCTATCTGTGCATAACCCATAGTTGCAAATTGCGGACAAGTTGTAAAACCTTTGCAATATGTATCCGATTGTATTTCTTTTACCAGTTTTGCAAATTGAGACCTCTCAACAAGGGATAGCACATCTCCGTATAATGTGTTATACTTGTTCATGTCTGTAATTCCTCATGTGATAATGGTTTTATGTTTTTTTTATCTTATCAGAAATTACAGATTTTAAAAAGTGTTTATTCGTGCGGATGGTTCAATGTATCACTTCGTGATACGAACTGTAAGGAAATTTATTTAAATGAGTGCTTCCGCACTTGCGTATACCCCGACGTTTCTAGCGTCGAAATAAAGGGTATTGAATCCGACCACGATACCTTATGAGAACACCATACCTCGACGCTCTGCATCAAGTGTTGGTGATTTTATTTTGGATAGATTTAATGTGAGGGAATTCGTGTTATGGCAATTTTTCGAATAATTATGTACAATAGTTTAGCGAGATAAAAATGAAAACGACACAGGCATTACAAAATGAACTTTTTGCAGAACCACTTTACAATCACGAGTTTAACGGTAAGGAGCACAACAATAGCGAATACATAAGCATTGCCGAAGCATCACATTGGGCATCGCAATATCTTAGAAAAGTAGTTA
>JAFTEH010000013.1 GCA_017453745.1 Spirochaetaceae bacterium | reverse complement strand
GCGAACCCTGTCGTTGCTGTTCACAATTATCGATGGGTATCATTCACCACTTTCGAGTGCGAGCGAGGGGCGAGGTTTACCGATTGGCAACTTGACGAGCCAGTTTTTCGCAAACCTGTACCTGTCCTCGCTAGATCATTTCGTGCTTGAGCAACTGGGCTTGCGTGGCTATGTTCGATACATGGACGACTTTTTACTTTTCGGCGATTCACCCCAACAACTCCGCGCGGCTTTATCGACAATCGAAACCTTTTGTCGTGAAGAACTCTCCCTCGCTTTGAAGCTAGCCGTTTTTGGCAAGACGAAAGATGGTGTTGCCTTTCTTGGTTGGTTGATCTCCACTAGCCACACAACGCTCACCCAAAAAACTCGCCATCGCCTAAAACAAACCCTCCACGCGATCAACACCGACTGGGAACTAGGACGAATCACCGACACCCAAGCCCTCATCCGCACCAACGCCACCATCTCGTGCCGTGAGATAGAAAGTACCTAGTGCCATACAGTGTAGTCGCCGTTAGGAGACGGGCGTAAGCAACGAGTCCGTGTGATAATAAAAAAAAGAATTATCACACGGACGATTCGCTAACGCTGCTCACCCTAACGGGTTCGCTTTTTTGGGGTAACAAACGGATTTGCTCAACTCTAACGAGTTTTGCTTTTTTAAGAGCAAAGTATTGTCATGTTGCTGTGCATCAGGCAAAGAATGACATTTTAATATGATGGAATTTCGTAGAAATTCCGAATCCGTGTGGCAATAAAAAAAAGTTGTCACACGGACGAATCGCTACGCTGCTCACCCTAACGGGCTCGCTTTTTTAAAGTGAGGTATTGTCATGTTGCTGTGCATCAGGCAAAGAATAACATTTTAATATTATGGAATTTCGTAGAAATTCCGAATCCATGTGACAATAAAAAAAAGTTATCACACGGACAATTCGCTAACGCTGCTTGCACAAAAACGGTGATGCTTTTTAAAAAATCACGGCCTCTACAAAACCAACCCAAAAATTTCTTAAAAAAAAGTTCCCAGTATACTGATTAAGTAGGGCTTGACAATAAGTTCCAGTTTTAGGCAGAGGTTTTTACTAAAAATATCGTACAAACTATCGGAAAAGACATTCTAAAAAATACTGTCTAAAATTATGCCGCATACTAAAAAATGCCTTTCAACTAAAGTTAAAAAAAATAAACTCAAGATTTTAAGTATTTATTTTTGCTATGTACATTTGTTTTCTCTATTTATTTCCTCTACCACTGTCCACAAAAAAAAATTATTTGTGGTTAAAACAACAGAAACCATTTTACTATTACGGTATAATAATCATATATTCTAAACCGATTAAGGAGAAAAGAATGGAACAAATGTTTTGTTTTCAGTGTCAAGAAACGGCACAAAATACTGGATGCACAGTTTGTGGTGTATGTGGGAAAAACGCAGAAGTTGCGGCCATGCAAGATTTGTTAGTATATGTAACAAAAGGACTTTCAAGTATGGCTTGTGCTTTGCGTAAAGAAGGTAAGAGTGTGGACAAAAGCGTTAATCATCGAATTACGCTTAATTTGTTTATTACCATAACAAATGCAAATTTCGATAATGCTTCGATAATTTCGCATATCAAACAAACGCTTGAACTTAAAAAAACACTTTTAAGTAATCTAGTTGACACATCGCATTTGCCAGAGGCTGCTTTGTGGGAAGCCCCCGAAAGTGAGTTTATGAAAAAGGCAAAAACAGTCGGCATTTTATCTACACAGGATGAAGATAAAAGAAGTCTTAAAGAACTCATAACCTATGGGCTAAAAGGTTTAGCCGCGTATTTAAAACATGCAAATGCACTTTTAAAAGATGATGAGAGTATTGACATATTTATCCAAGAAACACTTGCGAAAATACTTGACGAAAATATGAGTGTCGATGCACTTATTGCGCTTACTTTGGAAACAGGCAAGTATGGTGTATACGGTATGGGATTGCTTGACAGCGCAAACACAGAAAACTATGGCAATCCTGAAATAACGAAGGTGAGTTTGGGTGTCGGGAAAAATCCGGGTATTTTAATTTCAGGGCACGATTTAAAAGACCTTGAAATGCTTTTAGAACAAACACAAGATACAGGTGTTGATGTGTATACCCATTCGGAAATGCTTCCTGCACATTATTATCCCGCTTTCAAAAAATATTCTCATTTAAAAGGAAACTATGGTAATGCATGGTGGAAACAAAAAGAAGAATTTGAAAAATTTAATGGGCCAATTTTAATGACAACAAACTGTGTTATACCGCCATCGGAAAGTTACAAGCACAGGCTTTGGACAACGGGAGCAGTAGGGGTTGCAGGTTGCAATCACATACAAGGCAACACAGGCGAAACAAAAGATTTTTCTGCCATAATTGCACAAGCAAAAACTTGTCCGCCACCAACCGAACTTGAAAGCGGTACCATCGTAGGTGGTTTCGCTCACACGCAAGTTTTTTCGTTAGCCGATAAAATCGTAGAAGCTGTCAAGTCAGGGGCAATCCGTAAATTTGTTGTCATGGCAGGCTGCGACGGACGCATGAAATCTAGAGACTATTACACCGCGTTCGCAAAAGCTTTGCCTCATGATACCGTAATTTTAACCGCAGGCTGTGCGAAATACAAATACAATAAACTTAATCTTGGTGAGATAGCAGGGATACCACGCGTATTGGATGCAGGGCAATGCAACGATTCGTATTCGCTTGCCTTAATTGCCCTGAAACTAAAAGATATTTTTAATCTTAGCGACATTAACGAATTGCCATTGGTTTTTAATATTGCATGGTATGAGCAAAAGGCCGTTATTGTGTTATTGGCACTGTTGCATTTGGGCGTGAAAAATATACATCTTGGACCTACACTTCCTGCCTTTTTGTCGCCAGGCGTAGCACAAGTTTTGGTAGAAAAGTTTGGCATTGCAGGAATCGGCACAGTAGAAGATGACATAAAACTACTCATCGGTTAGTTTTGCTTTTTTTAGGGCAGGCTATTCGCAGGTTCCGTTATCGCTCCATTCGTCCGATCCCTCTTGTTCGCTACCGAACGGCTTCGTACTGAGAGTGGCTAGATGATAGTAGTGGATAGCCTTTTATTTATAGTGTCGTATGAGGGGTACCTTCTGCCAGTGTGGGCGAAACATCTATTACCCCTTTCTCTCCTCCATAGCCTAAAAATTTCCAAAAAAGTTCCCAGTATACTGGGAAGTGGGGCTTGACACAAGCCCCACTTAAAATGGCATCTCGAAAAACTTACTTTTGTGATTTTTTCGAGATTGCCGACGAGTTTTCCGCCTTGAAATTGCAAGGCGAAAAACATCGCAATTTTAGGGTTACCTCTAAAAACTGATGTTTTTAGAGGTTCCATTGAAACGCTGTTCTTTGCTTACTTTACAAGCAGAACTGTCTGTCGGTTGTTGAGCGAAGTTAAAACAAGCGTTTTAAAAAATTTTTTTGGAGGAGTTATATGAAAAAAATGTTAAATGTGCTTGCCTTTGTTGTAAGCCTTGCACTTGCAACGAGTGGGATAGCATGCAAGAACAACGCAGGCGGGAATGGAACTGTCGGCGGAGGACCAACTGTTCAAACTGTAGTACAAGGCATGGTAAAGTTGGAACTAAAAGGAGAATTTTTCCTAATGGGAGCGGACTACGCTGGTGCAGATGATAGAGAAAAACCTGTACACAAGGTAACATTTACACACGACATTTACATGTGTGACCACGAAGTTACGCAAAAAGAATGGAAAGATGTCATGGGTTCAAATCCAAGTTATTTTCAAGGTGAAGATGCAGATAAAAAAGTAGCCGATGGCGAAGTGCAAGAAAACCGCCCAGTAGAATGGGTATCATGGTATGAGGCGGTTGCATTTTGTAATGAGCTCACTAAAAAAGAAAACATAACGGCAAGGGCTGTCGCCCCAAAAGAAATAGATTATGTGTATTTTAGTGATGATACATTTACAACACCATACACAAAAGATGATGCTAGTTCAAAAGAATTACCGTATATGAAAATAGAGGCAACAGGATACCGCCTCCCAACTGAAGCGGAATGGGAATATGCTGCACGCGGTGGTATTGCTGATACCGATAAAGCGGTTTGGGCAGGCACTACAACTGAGAGTGAACTTGGGAAATACGCATGGTACAAGGATAACAGCGACGGTAGAACTCACGAGGTAAAGAAAAAGCGAGTGAACGGCTATGGACTCTATGACATGAGTGGCAATGTATGGGAATGGTGCTGGGATTGGTACGGAGATTACGCAAGCGAAGATGCGACCGACCCTGCGGGTGCCTCGTCTGGCACTTTCCGTGTCCTACGTGGCGGCGGCTGGTACGGCTCTGCCTCTTACTGTCGTGCGTCTGACCGCAACTACTTCTTGCCGTCGATCCGCAACGTCAACTTTGGCTTTCGCCTTGTTCGCTCCGCACAGTAGGCGGCACATCTGCACCCGGCTACTTTACTGCTAAATAGGCAAAGACAGTAGCCAAGGTGAATGCAAGGTGGGCGAAAGCCTGCCTTGTTTTTTTGTGGTATCCGCACAGTGAGATAGCTCACATACGAGGGGCTGTCCGAAAAGTTCACTTCGTTGTGTCATTCCGAACTTGTTTCGGAATCTATAGTTGTCACTCAGGACGATTCGCTACGCTGCTCACCCTAACGGGCTCGCCCTTTTTATAGAGCAAGGTATTGTTTGTAACCTTGAGCGATGTAGTCGCCGCTTGTCTGACGCTTGCCTGTCCTGACTGCCTCAGGGCAGGCTGCAAGCAGGGTAGACAGGTTAGGCGACGGGCGTGAGCAACAAATCCGTGTGGCAATAAAAAAAAGTTTATCACACGGACGATTCGCTACGCTGCTCACCCTAACGGGTTCGCTCTTTTTTTGGCTGGGTACTGTTGGTAACCTTGAGCGATGTAGTCGCCGTTAGGCGACGGACGTAAGCAACAAAGTCCGTGTGACAATAAAAAAAGAGTTATCACGCGGACGATTCGCTACGCTGCTCACCCTAACGGGTTCGCTCTTTTTGGGGAGCAACAAACGGATTTGCTCAACTCTAACGAGTTTTGCTTTTTTAAGAGCAAAGTATTGTCATGTTGCTGTGTATCAGGCAAAGAATAACATTTTAATATTATGGAATTTCGTAGAAATTCCGAATCCGTGTGGCAATTAAAAAAAAGTTGTCACACGGACGATTCGCTACGCTGCTTGCCCTAACGGGCTCGCTTTTTTGGGACTTGACAAAAAAAATAACAATTATGTTGATGATGATAGTTTTGTGATTTTGTGATGGGTGCACTAGCCAGTAGTTTACTAGCACAAAATAATTGTTATTTTGTGCTAGCATTTTTTTTTGCAAAATAACACTAATAACTAATTAGTGTTGAAGTTACTAATCTTTAAATCTAGATAGCGATTACTCCAACCTACTAAACCAGAACTCGGCTTAGGGTCGGTAGTTCTGTAAATATTTTCGGCTATGGTTTCGGGCACACCTGTTTGAGCATTGTAGCTTACTAATAATTCACAGCAAGTTATCGTTGAGTCAGTATCACATTTGTCGTGCAAATGAAGCAATCGTTGTTCAATTAAATTAAAGATTTCGTCTACCGTTTTTAGTTGAATAGTGTAACCGTAACTATCCTCTATTTTCTGAACTTCTCCATAAAACCGTTTACCACCATCATTACCTTTTTCACGGTCTAAAGCATCTTTTGGATGAGGTACAGGATAATAGAAATCTTCACCATCTTTGTGCATGGTGTGAAGTCTAAGTTTATGTATTGTTCCGATATTGTCGGATACTATGACCTCACCGATAGCAAGTTCAGGTAATCCAGCTCTATGATTAAATGTATATTCAAAAGTATAATCTTTTAGTTTTTGCTCTTGCCACTTTAGTTTTGCTTCATTAAAGGCGGCTTCATCAAAATACACACCATCTACTGAATGTTGGCAAGATAAAAAAAACTAATCCGAGTATACTTAAAAAAACAGTAATATAGTTTTTTTTCATAAAGGTTACCTACCTTTTATGCGGTATCTTACAATTACTTTAATCCCAATTTAAGCCCATCGGAATGATACGAAACATTATGTTATCTATTTCATCTTTATCCCCAAATTTATTATATACATAATAATCGCGGGCATACTCTGGAAAGTAGTAACGATCATCATAGGTTACTTCCATTTTGTAAAAAAGCCATTTGCTATGGTTATATCTTTTTTTTGCCTCTGTTACACGCTCTTCAATTAACCGAAACATATCATCGTATGTTAAAAACATAGCAGATGTAATACCATATTCGTTTTCTAAGCGTTCATAAAGTTCTTCAACCGCATCACTATTATTAAGGTCAAGCCCTGTATTATAATAATCATATACCCCTCTTTTATGTTTATCATTATTTATAGTAGGGACACCATTTGTTACAAGAACTTCATTACCAATATATGCTCTTACAGTTGGTGGATTCGATACATTGTGCTTTCCAAAAGTTATTCCATACTCAAACCTGTATGTTTCATTGATTTCTATTTTTATCTTTTCCCACTTTAGTTTTGCTTCATTAAAGGCGGCTTCATCAAAATACACACCATCTACTGAATGTTGACAAGATAAAAAAACTAATCCGAGTGCACTCAAAAAATATAGTAGTATAGTTTTCTTCATAACCAGCCTCCTATCTAAAATAAAGACAATAAACCATAAACACAACACCATACTTATATAAAAAGTTACAAACTATTTAAAGCACTCACAACGCTCTTACGCTTTTTCAAAGTCTGGTTTCCAACTTGCAAACTGAACGAGTTGTTCATCAGTGTGATTATAATAACGCAAGCCCTTGTCAAGTTTAGCGATTTTTGTCATCTCATCATCAGTAAGCGTAAAATCAAAAATGTCAAGATTGTCTTTAATGTGAGATACATTTTTGCTTCCAGGAATTACCACAAATCCCATTTGTACATGCCAGCGTAAAATTATTTGTGCAGAAGTTTTACCGTATTTTTTCCCAAGCTCTACACATATCGGCTCTTCAATCAACGACTTATCGCCATGACCTAAGGGGTACCAACTCATCAACCTAATATCATATTTGTCAACTAATGTGCGTAATGGTTTTTGCGTAAAATAAGGGTGTGCTTCAACTCCCTCTCGGTCGCTCCAGAACGAGCCTACGGCTTGCCCCTACAATCCCTAACGCAGACGAATACACAAGACATTAAACTGATTTTTATCGTGTTTTTTTCTTTCGTTTTAGTGATTTTTTATTGAAAATTTAGGAAAAATATGATATAATCCCATTGTTGGAGAATCCAAAATGGCAGAAGTTAATGTAAAAGACAAAATAGAATATACCGTTGCTCTCGTAAGCGATTTTGCAAAAAAACATTCGCTTTCCACCACACAGGCATTCAACTATCTTGACCGCTTTAATGCCATAGATTTTATAAACCAGCATTACAACATTGCGCATACCCTTGCTTTTACCGAGATTGTCGATGACCTTTCTTTATATTGCAAAAATCACGGAGGAAACCTCTAATGTTTTTGTATCATGGTTCAACAACAGAAATCAAAACAGGAAAACTACAATGAGTGCAAGTTACAAAAAACTCTGGAAAATCCTAATCGACCGCGACATGAACAAAAGCGACTTAATCCGCCAGGCAAAAATCACCAGCAACATCGTAGCCAAAATGGGAAAAGGCGAAGACGTTTCTATGGAAAGCCTTAGAAAAATCTGCATTGCGCTTGACTGCGAGATTGGGGATATTATGGAAGTGAATGTAGTTAAGGGAGAAAAATAAAATGAGTGATATTTTTGACCTGTATGAAATGTCCGAAGAGGACATCAAGCACGAATACATAACAACTGCCCTCGAAGCAAAATGGGATGCAAAAAAAATCACCATGGAAACGGAGATTTGGAAGGCTGCAAAAAAACGTAATCAGAATCTTCATATTTCTTTTTCTCCGCTTAATGATTTTACTGATGGAAAAGTACGCATCAAAGGAAACATCCCCAGTCGCGATAAAGGCAAGCGATGTGATTATATTCTTTGGTACAACAAAGGAACACCACTTGCTATTGTAGAAGCAAAGGACAGCAATCATTCTTCATCTTTTGGCATGCAGCAAGCAATTTCCTACGGTGTTTTACTAAATGTACCATTTGTATACACATCAAATGGCACAAAATTTTTTGAACACGATTTTACAACTGGATTAGAAAGAGAGTTCCCACTTTATGAGTTTCCATCTGCTCAAGAGCTCATGGAACGATGGCACAAAGTAGATGCTACAAAAATTGCAGAAGTTGAAAATCGTGAACAATATACAGTAGACGGAGAATCTAAAGTTTATGATGTTCCACTTTGGTTTGAAGAAAAACTTCTAAATACACCGTTTTATTCTGGAGCAAATTGTTATCCACCAAGATATTATCAGCGTAATGCGGTAAACAGAACGCTTGAGGCAGTTGCGCAAAACAGCAAACTCGCATTTTGATTGCCATGGCAACTGGAACTGGTAAAACATATACGGCTTTTCAAATAGTGTGGCGGCTTATTGAATCTGGTACAAAGAAAAAAGTTCTGTATCTTGCTGATAGAAATAATCTTGTAGACCAAAGTATTAACGGAGATTTTAAGCCACTTGAAAAACTAATTCATAAGATTAATTTCCAAAATGAAGACAAATCAAAAATTTCTGCGTATCAGGTTTATTTTGCGTTATATCAACAGTTGGATTCTGCAAGACCTAAGAGCGATGATGAAGAAGAGACCGATGAAGAAATATCAATGGAGGTCGAAAAGTATAAGGAATACTTTAGCCCTGATTTTTTTGACCTCATAATAGTAGATGAGTGTCACCGCGGTTCTGCAAAGGCTGATTCTCGTTGGCGAAAGATTCTTGAGTACTTTACAAGTGCTACACAAATTGGTATGACTGCAACACCAAAAGAAACAAAGTATGTTTCCAACATCGATTACTTTGGCGAACCCATTTATTCTTACAGTCTTAAACAAGGAATTGAAGACGGATTCCTTGCCCCATTCAAAGTAATACATGTTCACACAAGCATCGATGATTGTTGGCGACCACTGCATGGTCAAAATGATATTTATGGAAATGAAATTGAAGATCGTGAGTATAATCTTTGCGATTACGATTACAATATCATTATACAAGACCGTATTGATGAAGTTGCCCGTGAGATTACAAAATTCTTGAAAGAAACAGACCGAATGTCTAAAACGATTGTGTTTTGTCCGACAGAAGCAGCAGCTGAACGAATGCGTGTAGCCTTGAATAATTTAAACACAGATATGATTCTTCGTGATAATCAGGGGAATGTGAAAGAGCAATATGTTGTCAGAATAACTGGAAGAGATACTTATGGTAAATCGAAACTGGATTATTTTATTTCCGTTGGAGAAAAATATCCTGTAATAGCAACGACTTCAAAACTGCTTTCCACCGGCAGCGACTGTAAAATGGTAAAGCTGATTGTCATTGACGAGCTGATAAATTCAATGACAGAGTTCAAGCAGATTATCGGACGAGGAACACGGCTTCGCTATGACGAAGGAAAAACTCATTTTACCATTATGGATTTTCGCCGAGTGAGCCGATTGTTTGCTGATCCAGAATGGGATGGTGAACTTGAACAGGATGATGAATATGATTCAAATCCACAGCATTATATTTCACCAAAACCAATAGCCCCCGATAATCAAAATAATTCTGTAATTATTAAGCCATCTCAAAATTTAAAACCGCTTATTGCAAGAGGTGGAGTTACAGTGAAGGTTTTACAACGACTCGTAAGTATTTACGATACTGACGGCAAACTTTTAAAACAGGAATCAATCGAAGATTACACAAAAGAAAGCATTCTAGGGACATACCAGACTTTAGAAAATTTTATTCAAACATGGAACGAGGAACAAAAAAAAGAAGTTATTCGAGATATGCTTAAAGAATGTGGTATAGATTTGGGGCTTATCAAAAAAGAGCAGAACATGACTGATGTAGATGATTTTGATTTTATCTGTCATATTGCTTTCAACCAAAAGCCACTCACTAGACGTGAGCGTGTCGAAAAGGTAAAAAAGAGAGACGTGTTTGGTAAATACGGTGAGGCTGCCAAAGAAGTTATAAACGCACTTTTAGATAAATATGCCGAACTTGGTATTTACGACATTGAATCGACAGAGATTTTAAAACAAAATCCTTTTACAAAGTTTGGAAAGCCATCGAGGATTGCAGCGTTATTTGGCGGAAGTGATAAATATCGCGAAGCACTTCGGGAACTTGAAAAGGAATTGTATAGGGTGGCGTAAGGCTGTCACACGGATTTGCAAATTCCTACGGAATTTGCAATGGAAAAGGTGAAAAATAAAAAAAAACAGTGTTTTACGTAGTAAAACACAAATCCGTGTGATAATAAAACGAGGATTGCAGCGTTATTTGGCGGAAGTGATAAATATCGCGAAGCACTTCGGGAACTTGAAAAGGAATTGTATAGGGTGGCGTAAGG
>JAFTEH010000103.1 GCA_017453745.1 Spirochaetaceae bacterium | reverse complement strand
TATCAACACACAGATGGCTGCTATCAAGTTTGCCGAAAACCGAATTAACAATATTCTCAAGGTACGAAGTAACTACATTGTAAAATAAGTATACGGTGTAACAAAAATAACATATCTTGCTACAAACAGCAAGGTATGTTATTTTATTTTTAAAACGAGTCAGTTACAAAAGAGCAATAGTCCCACCAATTATAAGAACATTGAATAAATCTATAAACAGAGAACCAACAATAGGAACAACAAAAAAAGCAAGTTCAGAATATCCGAATTTTTCACAAATCGCTCCCATATTCGCCATTGCATTCGGTGTTGCAGCAAAACCAAACCCAATATGGCCTGCCGTTATAACAGCCGCATCATAGGTACGCCCCATCACAATATAAGTAACAAAACGGGCAAATACATACATCATTAAAACTTGTAATGAAAGTGTCAACAAAACAGGAAAGGCAAGTTCTGCAAGTTGCCATAGTTTTAACGAAATGAGTGCCATAGATAAAAATAAATTCAAAGAAATATTTCCTACAGAGTTTAGTTCATCGCTATAAACTTTGAATAATTTAGTTGTATCAGCGACATTTCTAATAATAGCGGCAACAATCATTGATCCAATGTAAATGGGGAAATTCATATATGAAAATCGGGTGTTTATTTCATTGGTTAAAAAAATTCCAAAACCTGCAGCAATAACTAAGAGCATAAAACTAAATAATAGTTTATCTGCATCCAATGAAGAGTTTTTTTCAATACGCGAATTGTTAATATCAGTCACACGATGCGGCTGAGCAATAACTTCTGTTTTTATCTGCTCAGTTACAACATGCTCCCTATCAATAATGTGGCGTATACCTTTGAAAAAAGAACCAAAGATATGTTTTTTGGGCGGTGTAATTTTAGTTATAATCTTTGATTCTTTAATAATTGCACCTGTTGAATCAACTATAACATTTTCCCTATTTGTCGTGTTAAAGTTATATTTTTTAATTATATGACCCACAATTGGACCTGCCATCAAACAACTTAAAATTGAACTACATGTCGGAATTGCTACGGCCAATGAAAGAGCACCCAGATTTCCTGCTGGATCTACTACAGGTGCAAATGCAGCCGCTGTTCCAAAGCCACCAGTTAAAGAAGCAGAACCTAAAAGAATAGCAAGCCGTCTATCAAAACCTATAACATAAGCAATACCCTGTGCTAAAACATTCTGCAATACAGCTAAACCAATAGCACAAAGTAAAAATTTTACGACCTGAACACCGCCCTTTTTTAATACCGAAAAACTCGCATTAAAACCAATCGATGTAAAAAACATTAACATCCAGTATGTTTGCAAGTCAGTATTAAACTGAAAGTGAAATATATTTGTTATATGCCCAAGTAATGAAACAAGCGCAAATAAAAACCCACCAATAATTGGAGCAGGAATACAAAAACGCTGAAAAAATAATACACGCTTTTTAATTGCCTGACCAACCAAAAGCCAAACGACCGAAAAACCCAATGACTGAAAACTATTCATCGTAAATGTCATCTATTCCTCCAAAAAGTATACCACTTGTTTTTTTTATCAATATATGGTATACTCAACTTGCGATTTCGGTTACTGGTTCACCTTTGTTTTGTTGTACAAAGCAGTGTGTGATTAAAAGGGAATCAGGTGAAAAACCTGAGCAGTCCAGCTGACGTAAAGGAAGAGTGAGTTTTATATATCCACTGGTATTATTTAAATAGAAACTGGGAAGGAAAAACAAGCGTTGACACCTGAGCCGTAAGACCTGCCATTAGCTTATGAGAAGGAAAACTTCGACTAAAGACTCCACTGGGATTTGGCTGTCTTTAGAAAACCCCTAAAGTTATTTGACTTTATTATATTTTTTTTTACTTTTATGTCTAGCGTAAAAGACATATCCATTTCACGCTATACCGAAATCGCTCTTTTTTTGTCTGTTTTATTCTGTTTTATACAACACCCAGTCTTAAAGTATACCGAACTTATGATATGTCTGTATGTTCCGTTTCCTTTTTAGGTGAAAAAAGCATTGCTATAAAACCACAGAGAAGAGAAAAAATACATGACGGTAAAAAATACCCAATACCTATATCCGAAAAAGGAAAAAAATGAACGATGTCATATATGGGCGTACTTGCAAAGTTAGTTCCAAAACTTGCGTCACAAGCTAAAAGAACTGAAAAAAATGATACAACAGCGGCCCCTATTACGGCACCGCGCTTAAACCAATAATTGGGCAGTATTTTTGAAAAAAACGATAAAAAGAATAACACTACTACTATCGGATATAATATTTCAAGCACAGGAGCGGCAAAAGTTATAATAGACTCTACCCCAACAATCGAAATAAAAAAACTAAAAATAGTTAAGCTTACGACAATCGGTTTCAGTGGAATAGAAAATAATTTTTGAAAGTATTCAGAAATAGAACCGATTAAACCTATTGAAGTCGTCAAACAAGCTAAGCTAACAGAAAGGCTCAATAGAACAGTCCCAATGGGTCCATAGAGCGCTTGCGTAATGAGGACAAGTCGCGTAGTACGAGATATGTCATTTGGAAGAATACTTGTAGCAGCAGCACCTAAATAGGCTAAACCCGCATATACAACTGCTAAGCCGATACAAGTGCCAATAGTTGCCCATACAGACATTTTAAAAATATCCTGCTTATCGTTATATCCTTTTTCCACAAAAGAATTTATGACCATTGCCCCAAAAAGAATAGCGGCCAAGGCGTCCATCGTCTGATACCCTTCACGAATGCCGAGAGCAAAGAGTTGCTCAGGAGTATTTTCGGTTGAAACTATGGGACCAAGCGGAAAAAAGATACCTTTAAAAATTAAAAAAGCTAAAACCACCAAAAGACACGGAGTTAAAAACTTCCCTATTTTATCAATGATACTCGTCGGTGTTAGCACAAAAACAAGCGTTATAAGAAAAAACACAGCATTTATGACACAATTTACAATAAAAATGCCCTGTTCCGAAAACTTATCTTGCACTATGGGCAAAATCGCAATTTCAAATGTTGTAGCAGCAGTGCGTGGTACTACAAAAAGTGGTCCCAAAATAAGAGCTATACTCACAAAAATGATAAGCGAAAACCATTTTGGTAAACCGGCGGCAAAGTTTTCAACCTTTCCATCACTTATCGTCGCTGCAATAAGCCCGACAGCAATAAGCCCCACTTCCGATAGCAAAAAACCAAACAACCCAATGAGCCAATCCTTTCCGCCAGTAGCACCAAGCATAGGAGGAAAAATCAAATTGCCAGCACCAAAATACATAGCAAAAAGCGCAAAACTAACAATCAAAATATTAATATGCTTTTTATTCATACAATAAACAACCTACAAAAGTAATAATTGATAAATCTATTGTAAATATGGTATCCAAAAAGAATTATACTAATGACCGAGCCAAAGACGACACAGAGATACCTCCTATGGTGGATACAGCGTAAGACTTCCCCTACACTTGCATGTTATGACACACCATAAAGTCAACTTACTTTAGATACACTTTCTCATCCGCTCCCATTATATAGATGACATTTGATTTTGTCAATATAACACTGCCATTACACACAGAAATCAAGTTTACTAAAATTTTAGTATGTAGGGTGCCTCTAAAAGTTATTGGCGTATCGTATGAGGGGTGCCTTCTGCCAGTGTGGGAAAACATATTTTTATGTATCAGCTTCTTCCCCTGAAACACATTCAGGGGAAGAAGGAAAAAATACTTGTCATGTTGTGGTTTAGCTTACCTTTTCCTACAGTCAGCTAGCAATGTTCACCAAGCACATTGTCAAAACAGGCAAAACAGCTACTTCCCCAAAAATAGAGGAATTTTTCGATATTTATAATACTATTTTTTTAACCTTTACGCTTGTTTGTTGTTTAACGAGGTGGAAAGGTGGAGGTGAAGATGAAAAAGATAGCTCAATTTTTATGTTTTGGTCTTTGTTTAGTGTTTCCATTGTCGGCTCAAACCAAGTTAGAAAAAGAATACGAAGCCTGTCTTCAGCGACTTCTCTATGCTAAACAGTGTGGCTTTATCTACGATGGAATAGACAAAATTGAAGAACGGAGAGAAGTTGGTTCTGAATATTCGTTTTATACAGAAAATAAAAATATCTTTGTTAAGGTAATAGACCCCAAAACAAAAAAAGAGTATTTTACGCACTGTTTTGATTTCACAGATGTAGGTGGCTACTTAGGGATTAAAACATATCGCTTAGCACAAGAAATTGCACTTGATGGGGATTATTGGAATCTATTCAAAGCGTCTAAATTGGTAAATATAACGGTCTGTACTACTACAACTTGTAAAAATACGCAAATCCAATTATACGAGATAAATGCTCCTATTTTAAGTGTGACGGATGGTATTCTATATACTTTTGCGAAGGGAACTGAAAAAACAGTAAGTCAACTCGACTTTAAGATAAAATACAAGGGAATACCTGATATTGATATAAGCAAGGAAAAAGAAACAGTTGCCTCGCTCACCATGCGGATTAAACAAACATTCAGTGCCGATAAGGCAAACAGCATGGTTGCAAAACTAGAAGAAGCGTTATCACTCGCTGAATAATTTCAAAAAACTAAAAAAGGCTATCAAAAAAGATAGCCTTTTTTTAATTTCCATTCTAAAAGTCTTATTATAGTATTTTAGTATTTTGCGAGATGGACTTTTCGTCAATCAACACCTATTTAGTACATTCCATTACATAAAAATATAAGGGGACTTCTAAAAAACGGGAAAATTTAAAAATGTTTAGAAGTGTAGTATGTGGAACCCTGAAATTACAAGGTTAAACATATCACATTTTCAACGAGACCACTAAAAAAAGCGTACCCCCAAAAAGAAAGCGCTTTTAGGAGTACACTTTTTTATTTAGTTTGATGTATGTACTACTTGTTTACCATGCGTAAAGCCTTATCAAAGGCTTCAGCAAACTCTTCATAGTCGCGAGAACCAATAATCAAATCGGCTGCAGATTCCGCAATAATAGTACCATTTTTATCTACAAAAATAGTAGTTGGGATACCAATAACACCCTTTAATACAGGGTCAAAGTCAGAATTGGTTTGAAGTGCCTGATACTTACACCCTGCTTTTTTGAGCAAATCAATAGCTGTTGGAAGGGCATCTTGCTCCTCAAGTTCAACATCTGTCGTAAGACCTATTACATTACAGTTTCGTGTTTTGTACTTTTCATACACTTTCTGTAACTCTGGGAGTTCAGCCTTACAAGGACCGCACCAAGTAGCCCAAATATTAATCATAGTCACATCGTAGTTTTTGAAAATATCACTAGTGACGCGGTTCCCATTCAAGTCAACAGTATCGAATTGTAAGTTCTTGATTGCAAGTAAATGCCATTCTGGTAAAAATGGGTCAACGCACTTAATAGTTGACTTAACCTTTGATACTTGCTTAGACATTTCGGTATATATCTCTTTATCCTCAGCATCCAAGCCAGAAAAATCAAAATCGTTATATGCAAAAACCTGTGTATATGTATCGGTTTTACGAATAACTTGATTATGTTTATAGCCGGTAATTTCTGAAAGAGGTGTTTTCCCCACTAACGGAGTGCGTAAAACTATCAAACCATAAAGCGACTTGAATGAAGGAATAACTTCATTATAAAGCATATCATAGTATTCATCATAGGACAAACTATCATCGTTATTCAAAGCTATATAATTTTCAAGACCTTGTTTATGAGCATAGGCATACAAATAGCCATGAAAAATGGGTGATGTTTCATCTTCAGTATAGTTAAAATAATCACTATCAGCCCAAATCAGATCATCGTATGAGTCAAAAAATGCTGGTCTTTGGAGCCTAAAACCGATTGGTTCAAAAAATCTCCAACCTTTAGCTTTTTCTTCAGCAGTAGGGGTCAAATCTTTTGATTTATCCTTTGAACCACCAGCAAAAACAAGGGTTGGAACCAAAAAAACAAACAAAACTATAGAAAAAAATCTCTTTTTCATATATTCCGTCCTTATTATATAGAGATGTTCCTATTATGACACATAATTTTCGTTTTGTCAATACATATTACAAGAAAAATTAAAATTTTACCACATAGGGTACTGAGTCCTTGAGCACAGACGAGCGTAGATACTATCGTATATTACAATATTACAAAATACACCACTATTGATACCCAAGACCTATGACAATATTATCCGTGCTTGACATTTAGCAATATATGTCTATACACGGTCAATCTTGAGCACTCCATCTTTGAGATAGTATAATAACACGATTATGGGACCTCTAAACACGCATCGAGATGCTCCGCTTCGCTATCCCCGTTTTTAGAGGTTTTCTGACAAAGCGCTGTTTGAAGCCCTAAAATTACAAGTGAGCAAACTTAGTCTAACTCAAATGACGAAAGAACTGAAGATAGGTCACTCATAGCTTCTAGCGTTTTACCTGTTCCAGCCTCTGCTGTTTGCATATCGGAAGACATGTCGGTAACAGTATCAGTAACAAGCCCCATACGGTTATTTATTTTAGAGGTAACATTAGACAAAACACCCATTTCCTTAACAATCTGTTCGGCACCTGTAATCATTTCATGAGAACGCTCTCGCAAAGTTGTGGTAGCTTCATTTATCTGTTTCATTGCCTCAAGTACTTGCTGATTCCCGGTAGCCTGTTCATGCATGGCGTTCATAACCACTGCTTCTTGCTCGCTCACCAATTCTGACAACTCATAAATGGTATTAAAGTTTTCAGAAACGGCCTTTGTTTCAGATACAACATTGGTAATGGAAACAGATAAGGCTTTTAAGTTTTCCTTAATAGCCCTTCCCTGTAAGTTTGACTGTTCAGCAAGGTTTCTAATTTCATCAGCAACAACCGCAAAACCGGCCCCTGCTTCACCTGCATGGGCACTTTCAATAGCAGCATTCATCGCGAGGAGATTTGTTTGGCTCGCTATCGTTTGAATAATACTACTCGCCTGCATTATCGAAGCAGATTGCTCTAAAATACTTTGAACCGTTTCCACCGCATTGTGTACACTATTTCGACCGACATCTGAGGCTCTAGATAATTCTTGAACTGAGCTAAGGTTCTTTTCAAGAATACCCGTAATGCTTCTAATATTCGCGATCATTTCATCAATAGCTGCTGACGATTCTGATACACTTGTTGCTTGGTTATTGATACTATCATTAACTTCGCGAATATTTCCCATAATTTGATTAATCGAAGCATTCGTTTCTTCAACACCAACTGACTGTGTTGCCATCTCGTTTTGAACTTCTTCAGTCGATGAAAGTATACCCTGTATACTTTTTCCACCTTCACGCAATTTTTCAATCAAAGTTCCTGTTGCTTCATTTGACTGTCTTGCTGTTTCCCGAATACGCAAAAGAAGTTTTTTTGCACCTCTATACCATTTATTGATATTTAAACTTAGCTCCCCCAACTCTGTACGAGAATTAATTCCGAGTTCATCAACTGAATAATCTTTATCAGAAACCTTGCCCGAAAACACAATAATATCACTTATTGTATCGGTAACGATTTTACTATTTGTGTAAATTCCAAAAAAGGCAGCAAGTCCACAAACAAACATAACAGGGAGTACCCGAAATAAAATAAATTGATATTTTGGCACTAAAAGGTTGGATTCTACAAAAAATAGTTCTACTGTTAAAATAACGACACCCAGTATAGCTAGCAGAGAAATAATAGCTGTCCTCGCACCGAGCGTAAATGATATATCTTTTCTTGTAAACGGTAACCAGTTTATCTTTTTTTCTAACTCAGCGATAAAAATCATATACGGACTAATTCCACCAATCGAAATACACGCAAACATTAATGCTAAATCAAAGAAAATACGATAGGTGCGTTGTGTATAAACATGCGGTCGTCCGGTCCTTATATTAAAATCCGCTACTATAAGAGCAATCAGTAGCAAAAATAAAATACAAGCAGTAGGCAAGGCCAGTTGAAAGCGCTTAACATAAGTGTTTATATCTTCACTTGATTGGCTCGTACCATCATACGAAGACATTTTCCTATTGAAAACATACACGATAATACATGGTGCAACAACCAAAAAAGGAATAATAGCAACATAAAATGGGGAAAACATCGCAAAAAACTCTTGCAATGTGAATAGACCAGACAAATGCAAAGCATTAATATAAAAGAAATACGGGGCAACAAATGCAAAAATCAAAATGAGTGTTGCCTTTGTATCTAGTGTTTTTTCTTTATCCATAAATTGACCTAACCTATACAGTTATCGGATTAACAATAAAATCCTTTACTAAGTTGTTTATGCTTGAATTTCAGAATTTTCGGTTTCACCTGAAACAGTGTTTGAAACTTCTAAACGAGATAGCGCACCTTCCGAGCCGTATTTAATAATTTCATCAAATTCAGCCTTTTCTATAACCTCTTTTTCTAAAAGCCGATTTGCAATATATTCAACTATATCGCGCTTTGAATTAAGAAGTTCAAGCACAGCTCTATATCGCTCATCAATAATACGCGCAATTTCAGTATCTAAGTATTCTTGAGTACTTTCCGAATACTCTCGTTCTAAACTTGGCTCACCCCGTCTTGAAAAATACCCACCACCTCTCTGGGTTAAGGCAACATTCCTAAACTTTTCACTCATACCATAGTCAGTAAGCATTTTGTTAATAATGTCAGTGGCACGCATTATATCATTGCCAGCCCCTGTAGAAACTTCTCCAAAAATTATATCTTCAGCAGCGCGCCCCGAAAGAAGCACATCAACTTCGGCAATCATTTCGGCCCTCGTATGGAGGTAATTATCTTCTTCAGGAATGTGCAATGTATATCCAAGTGCTGCTATTCCTCGTGGTATAATAGAAATCTTGTGTACAGGTTCAGCACCCTTAGTAAAAGCAGCCACGACAGCATGACCTGTTTCATGGTAAGCTACAATACGGCGCTCTTTTTCTTTAATTACCCTGCTCTTTCGTTGTAAACCAGCAATATTTTTTTCAACAGCTTCGTGTAAGTCGTCCATATTTACTAGTTTTCGCCCTGAACGCACAGCCATGAGTGCTGCTTCGTTAATAACATTTGCAAGATCAGCTCCAGAAAAGCCACTACTCATTTTTGCAATATCATTTAAGTCTACATTTTCTTCCATTTTTACTTGCTTAGCGTGAATTTTTAAAATCTGTTCACGCCCACGCACATCTGGGCGGTCAACAACAATTTGACGGTCAAAACGACCTGGTCGCAAAATAGCAGGATCTAAAACATCGGGACGATTTGTTGCCGCAAGCACAATAAGCCCACTTGTAGCATCAAACCCATCCATTTCAACGAGCAACTGGTTCAATGTTTGTTCGCGTTCGTCATTTGAGTTAATACTATTGATACGGGATTTACCTATAGCATCAAGTTCGTCAATAAAAACAATACAAGGGGCTTTTTCACGCGCCTCTTTAAACAGTTTCCTTACACGCGAAGCACCAACACCAACAAACATTTCAACAAATTCAGAACCACTTATCTTAAAGAAAGGTGTGCCTGATTCGCCAGCAACGGCTCTCGCTAAAAGGGTTTTTCCAGTACCAGGGGGCCCGACTAATAAAACACCGCGAGGGATTTTTCCACCAATTTCAGTATATTTTTTGGGATTTTTTAAAAAGTCTACAACTTCTACCAATTCCTCTTTTGCTTCATCAACCCCCGCTACATCTGAAAATCGAGTATCAACCTTGCCTTCGACAATAGTACCACCAGCACTTTGACCTTGTGAAAAAACACCACCACCAAGGCCACCCCCCATATTTTTGCTTATACGGCGCATCATAAGGGTAAAAAATCCAAAAATCAAAATAAAAGGAAAAATCCACTGGAGTATTTCAAGTAAAAAACTTCTTTCTTTAACCTTTATAGAATAAATAATCTTTTTCTCATCAAGCAATTTCAAAAAATCATCGGAAAGAACTCCGACTGTACGAAAACTACTGTTTTTTACTGAAGAACCAAAGAGGGAAAAGCCTGTACCTTCATTTGCTGTTTCCGCTTGTGAAACAGACACATAGCCTAAAAAATACACTTGTCCCATTTCCACATATTTTATTTCCCCACGCTCAATTCTATCCTTAAATTCAGAAAAAGGGATAAGAGCAGTCTGGGAACTGCTTGCAAATAATTGACTTATAACAAAAAGAAGAAGAAAAAATAAACCAACCAATGTCCATATAGGCACACGATTTTGTCCATTCTTTTTTGGTTTTTTGTTATTATTTTTTTTATCGTTATTTCCTGTAAAAAATCCAAATGGATCATTCGGATCTATATCATTCTGGCTCATTCGTACCTCTAGTTTAAAACTATAGCACTAGTATACTAAAAAACACCAAAATAGTCAAACCGTTATCTCATAATAATACTTTAGTATTATTCTAAAATTTTATACCTCTGCCTACATTAAAGATAAACGAAGCCCTTCATATAGATAAAACTAAACAAAACGAGAATTAAGGTATGAGTAGTGAACATTTAGCGAACATTTATAGAAACAAAAAGACACGGTTACTGCGAGCGCAGTAACCGTGGTGCATGAGAAAATGGAGCAGGCAAAAGGAGGGAAAGCCCACCCCAAAATGCAAAGGAGGTATGTTATAATTTTATAAGGAGGTATATTTTAACATACACTCAAACAACAATGATTTTTTAAAAAGGTTACAAAATTGAAAATTTTTTTTAAACTTTTTCTAATTTTTTTTCTAAAATACGACAAAAAACTTATACTAGCGTACCACTTTAAAACCAGTTAAAGAAGGACTTGAAATGGTATTTACTTCACAGTTTTCAACTCGGGCAAATGGGTGTTCCGTTTTTATCGTCGCTATAAAATCCATGAGGTCATTTTCCGAATAGGATTGTGCAAGTATTTCCACACAGTTGTATTTTTCGGTATTACGAACCCAGCCACGAATAGAAAAATGTCGGGCAACTGACACTACCCAACTCCTAAAGCCGACTCCCTGCACTCGACCCGACACAAAAATATGGTATGTTATACCCTTCTGTTTCATACTGTTTCCTTAGACACATAGTGCAAACACAAAGCAATCTACACTGATGTTTCAGCTATAAATGTCTTTACGGCATCCATGCAAGCATCGAGCCAATTCTCTGAGGCTGCCCCTGCTTTTTTCCAGGGACTTGTTAAACCACTGGAACTATTAATCCGCACTAAATACAGTGGATAATCGGATTTTCGTAATACTTCTATTACTTCTTGTGCGCTTCCACCTTGAGCGCCAGCACCAGGTATAAGGAGCGGAACAGGATGTAAGTTTGAATACAAACGAGAAATAGTAGCGAGTTCTTCGAGTCCCGTTGCCCCGACAACAGCTCCTAGACCAGAATACTTCTTGGCATATTGGATAATCTGGTGTGCAAGTTCTTCGTATAAATATTGAAAACCACTTGAATCATCAGAAATTGGGGACACTACTTTTAGATTTTGGACATCAGTAGCCCCTGCATTGCTCGTGCGATTGAGAACATATACACCACGCCCCTCAAACGTTGAACAAAAGGGTAACACAGAATCATGCCCCATATAACCACTGACCGTTACAGCATCAGCAGTCCACGCTGAAAAGGCTTCAGAAGCATATTTTTCACTACTAGTCGCAATATCACCACGCTTTGCATCTAAAATAATCGGAACTTGCGGAAAGAGGTGTCGAATACACTTAATAATAAAGGCGAGGGCCTTATACCCTGAAAAATCATCCGCAAGAGGTTTGTTTACCGCAGCAAAATACGCAATATTTGGTTTAAATGCTGCTGGAATAAGAGATTTTTGTTTTAGGCATGTCAAAAAAGATTCAAAAAATTGCTCAAGTGAAAGGCCTCTGGGCATCTTTTCAGGCACTGGGTCTAAACCGATACAAGCACAATTTCCAACCAGTTGAGAAGAATTTTGTAAGGTGTCAAGATAGTTCATACAAGGTGCAAGTATAGCAAAAACCGCTTTTAAAACAAGCAGTAACAAGCAAAGACGACAATAGGCTTATGAGAGGGTGAGCGCCCCTACTGTAGTAACAACTGCACTTAAACGATAGTGTGGCTTGACAGCGACATCCGCTTTGATACCAATGTTATGTAATCACTAATCCAAATGTCTTTTTATCCATTTTTCGAAAAACTCGATTAAATCTAGATCTGTCATATTTGGTCTCCAGAAGAAATAATTACCTCTATATACATCAAACCAATAGGTAATTTCTCGGACTCGCTTTGGATCTCGAGTAATATCACCTTGAAATACAACCCAGAAAGGTAAAAAGAATGGTTCGTCTATATGACTTATAGCTTTGTATGTTTTCAGTAATCCTGGTGTAAACAATTTACACAAGCGTTCATGTGCATTTCCACGACCGGCACTTGGCTCTTTCCCTTCTACCCAACCGTCCTGACGCTTAATTTCACCAAATAATATTTTTCCCGATTTTTTATTTTTTATTGCAAAATCAGGAGATACACCCCATTCCTTTTTTGAAATATCTATATCGGGATTGTAGATTTGTTTAATTTCCTCAGGGGAAAGTTGAACTTGCGAGTATAGATTTTTTAGTTGTGTAGGATGATCAATAATTTCATAATCTGTATTTTCAAAGTGTTTTTCAAATGCTTTAATAAGGTTTTGCTCAGCATTTTGTGCTTTTTTACCAGATTCTGTTTCCCAATTCTCTCTTCCACTTAATGCTTTATGGCCCATAACTAAAACTCCTCAAACAGTTTAGATAGTGAAACTCCTAAACCATCAGCGATTTTTTTTATATTCTCTAAAGAGACATTTCTTTTTCCGCTTTCAACAGAAGCGTAATAAGTACGATCCATTTCAATTTTTAAAGCAAATTTTTCTTGACTTAATCCAGATTCTTTTCTCATTTTTTGTATTCGATTTCCAAATTGCTGTTTAACTGTTTCGTTCATATTTTTCATTGTAAAAATTGTTTCTTAAAACACAACGGATTATAAGTAACAATATTGATTTTTATTTTCTTTTTTGCTATACTAAAAAAAGGTGGTCAAAATGTCAGAACAGAAACCAATTTCAGGTTACTCGATTTATAATGTAGAAGCGAAACAAAGAACAAAGATAAATCCTTTAAAAGATTTATATCCATCTTTGCCAAATAAAAAATACCAAATTATTTATGCAGATCCACCGTGGGATTCTGGTGGAAAAATGCAATATGACAAATCAAGTATTAAAACGATAAACATAGGTTTTGAAAAAAATATTTTTATTAGCTCTGCTACTTTTAAATATCCTACTGTAAAATTAAAGGATTTAAAAAAACTGAATGTAGATTCTATTGCAGATGATAATTGTTTGCTATTCATGTGGACCACAGGACCCCAATTTGCAAATTCTATTGAGCTTGGAACTTCATGGGGATTTGAATATAAAACAGTTGCTTTTGTATGGGATAAACAAATTCATAATCCTGGTAGATATACTTTATCGCAGACAGAATTTTGTATAGTTTTTAAGAAAGGGTGTATTCCATCACCAAGAGGAGCAAGAAATATAAGGCAGTTAGTATCTGTACCGAGAGGAGAACACAGTGTTAAACCTACAGAAGTTATAGATGGCATAACAAAGATGTTTCCGGAACAAGAAAAAATTGAACTTTTTGCAAGAAATAACTATTTTGGCTGGGATAATTGGGGGCTTGAAATTCCAGAATCAAAAATAGAAATTCCGTGTTCGTGCGATAAAAAGGAAACAAATCTTTTTTTGGAAAAAGATACTCTTTTTTCTACTTGTAATCAATAAGTCCAAAAGTCCACACTGCGAGCCATCCGCCATAATAGGTATTGTAATGCGTTATCATATAGAGGAATTTTTGAAATCCTTCAAGATAACATCGTGGGCGCCACCTTCTAAAATGCTTGCGGAAGAAACAAGTGTCAGTTTTGCATCTCTACGAAATTCTTCAAGTGAAAGACAGCCACAATTACACATGGTAGACTTAATCTTTTTTACGGTTACCTGTAAGTTGTCATGCAAGGTTCCTGCATAGGGAACATACGAATCGACCCCTTCTTCAAATGCAAGACGCGCATCGCCACCGGCATCATAGCGCTGCCAATTTCTCGCTCGAGCAGAACCCTCACCCCAATATTCTTTTACATAAGAACCATTGAGCAATACCTTGTTAGTAGGACTTTCATCAAAGCGTGCAAAATAGCGCCCCAACATGCAAAAGTCAGCACCCATTGCATAGGCTAAAATCATGTGATAATCATACACTATACCACCATCAGAACAAATGGGGATATATTCCCCCGTTTTTGCAAACCAAGCATCGCGCGCTTTTGCAACTTCAATAACAGCAGTCGCTTGCCCTCGCCCTATACCCTTTGTTTCACGCGTAATACAAATTGAGCCACCGCCTATACCGACCTTGATAAAGTCGGCCCCTGCTTGAGCCAAAAAGTTAAAACCATCAGCGTCAACTACATTGCCTGCACCAATAGGAACAGAAAAATTATTTTTAACATATCGAATCGTTTCGGCTTGCCATTCTGAAAAACCGTCAGAAGAATCAAGGCATAGAACATCGGCTCCGGCTTTGACAAGAGCTGGAATACGCTCCTTATAATCACGCGTATTGACACCTGCCCCCACCATATATCGTTTTTCAGTGTCCAATAATTCGTATGGATTTTCTTGGTTGTTTTCGTAATCTTTCCTAAAAACAAAGGCAACCATATTACCCTCTTTTGTAACAATAGGTAAAGAATTGAGTTTATGCTCCCAAATAATATTATTTGCTTCCTGCAAACTAACGCCATCTTGAGCAATATGGAGTTGCGAAAGTGCAGTCATAAAATCGGATACCTTTGCATCAAGTGGTGTAACACCAAGCCGATAGTCACGAGAAGTAATAACACCTAGAAGCTTTCCATGTGGCAATCCGTCATCAGTTACTGCTATCGTGGTATGCCCTGTACGAGCACTCAACGCAAGTACATCTCGTAATGTTGCATCCCCCGTTAAAGTAGAATCACTTTCGACAAAGCCTGCTTTATAGTTTTTAACGCGTTCAACCATGCGCACTTGCTGTTCTACAGGCTGTGAGCAAAAGATAAAAGAAAGACCACCCTCACGAGCAAGTGCGATAGCCATTGTGTCGTTAGAAACTGACTGCATAATAGCAGAAACAACAGGAGTTTGTAATACAATAGAAGGAGTTTCATTTTTTTTAAACTTAGTGATGGGACTTGCTAAAGATACCTTATCAGGGGTATGTTCACACGATGTATATCGAGGAATTAAAAGATATTCATTAAAGGTATGAGATGGTTCATCATAAAAAATAGCCATAAAAGAAAACTCCTATAGATGTAAAACTTGGTCAGGATTGTATTGCAAAAGTAAAAAAAGTCAACATTTTGACAATCTCTAAAAAAGTCACCTTTATGGCTTTCTAAAAATTGCTGATGAGTTTTTGCTTTGAAATTATAAGGCAAAAAACAAAAGCACTTTCAAAGTTAGCAGTATGTTTTTTAGAGGTCATCTTTTTTTTATAAAAATGTGCTATAAATCTGGTCGCTCATATACTCTTGTTCCCTTTTTCCAGACAGATTCTACATGATTTATTCCAAAATAATATAGCGCCTGTTCAAGATTTGGAACATCTAAAATAAGTATATCCGCTTGCTTTCCTTTTTCTAAACTTCCAATATTTTTTTCTCTGTTGATTGCTTTGGCAGCATTAATAGTAACGGCACGAAAAATATCTTCTGCTTGCAGTTTCATTCCGTAACAGGCATTCCACATCGCTTGTTGGATATTTCCAGTTGGGGAAGAACCTGGGTTATAATCGGTGGCTATCGCGATTTTCACCCCCTTATCAAGCATCTGTTGCGCTGGTGCATAGTTTTTTACCATTAAAAAAAATGAAGTCGCAGGTAAAAGTACAGCTATAGTTCCAGATGCGGCGAGGTCTACTATACCTTGTTCAGAAATAGCCATTAAATGTTCAGCAGAAATCGCATGAAGTTTTGCTGCGAGCTCAGCCCCTCCGAGTGGGATAATTTCATCTGCATGTATTTTAACTTGAAAGCCTAACTTCTTTGCGGCTTGTAAAAATCGCTCGGATTGTTCAACAGAAAAAATACCTTGCTCACAAAAAATATCTACAAATTCTGCAATGCCTTGATTTTTAATTTCTGGTAAAACATCCGTAATCATAAAATCAATATATTCATCAGCAGTTTGATACTCTGGTGGGATTGAATGAGCACCCATATATGTCGAAACAATTTCTATCGGTTGCATTTCACTCAGATGGCGTGCAACTTTTAAGCATTTTAATTCTGTTTCTAAATCTAAGCCATAACCACTTTTTGCTTCTATGGTTGTGGTTCCATGTGCAAGCATAGTACGAAGCGTCTTGAGGGCTTTGTCGGTTAATTCCTTTTCACTAGCGTTTCGCGTTGCACGCACAGAACTTGCAATGCCACCACCACTTTCGTGTATTTCAAGGTATGTTTTTCCTGCCTGTTTTAAAGCCAACTCATTTTCGCGCGAACCAGCATGTACAAGATGCGTATGTGCATCGATAAAGCCTGGCACAATAACTTTGCCCTTTGCGTCAATAATTTCATCCGCAAAATTTTTAAAATGCTGTGGTGGCTCTCCTTGTTCAACCAATACAACCCTACCTGCATTTTCAAGAACAAAGCCCGATATAGGTTTGCTGTATTGCTCTGAAGCAGTAAAAATACAATCAGATAAAAAAAGTTTCATCTATAATCAATTCTCCTAAACTAAATGCCTTAGCTATTTGTAACACCCTATATTTTCAACGATTCAGAATTTTCTAAAAGCCTATTTTCAATAATCTGGGAACTACTAAAATGTTCAACTTGTAAATAATAAAGCGCTGCATCAATAAGAGCATCCATTGCAGTAAGTCCTATTATTTCCGTTCCTACAATATTTACGCCGTACCGTTTTGCTTCTATTTTAATCATTTCGTATGACTGATAGAGCGATGTTTTACTATAATCGGTCATGTTCATTGACACTTGTACAATGCCGCGCTCTTTTAATTCAACACCGAGCGCTTTAACATATCGCAAGCCACCACCAATGTACCGCACCCGCTTTGCAATAGCATCGGCAATTTTTATATCATTTGTTGCAAGATTTACATTAAAAGCAACAAGGGGCATTCGACAACCACAAGCAACAACCCCAGCCGAAGGATGAATGCTCGTTCCACCAAAATCTGGTTTCCATTCGGGCTGTTTTATCTTTTCAGCCATTCCTTCAAACTGCCCTTTGCGTATTGTCGCAAGATTTTCACGCTGTGGAACAGTAGCAGATTTTTCATATAAAAAAACAGGTATGCCAAACTGTTTAAAAATTTCAGCACCCACTTCCTTTGAAAGTTGAATACATTCATCAGCAGTTACATTACGAACGGGAATAAATGGTATCACATCGGTTGCCCCCATACGAGGATGTTCACCTGTATGTTTGCGTAAATCAATTAACTGAGCAGCAATGCCGACAGCTTTAATAACAGCATCTTTAAGGGGAGCAGGCTCACCAATGACCGTTACAACAGAACGATTATGGTCCTTGTCTGATTCTACATCAAGCAGTGTTACATCTGGTGTAGTACGAAATGGTTCGACAATTTTATCGATTACATCTTTATTGCGTCCCTCGCTAAAATTAGGAACACATTCAATGATTTTACTCATGAGTACCTCAAGTAATATTAGGAATCTCTACATACTTCCTATATGCCATCTTGCAACAGACAAGTGACAACGAGAAAGTTTTTAGAGATGTCCTTGAAAATGCGATATTTGAAGTCTCGCAATTTCAAGGCTTCAAATTTGGAGCGCTTCTTTTCAGAAAGTAACAAACACTGAAAAATGACTGTTACCACTGCTCACTTCTAAAAAAGTTTAAAACTTTTTCGGTTTTTATAACCACCTTATAGTCTATTAAAATGAATATTAAAATTCAAGTGGACTTAACATTTTAAAATATTAACCTGTCTCACTTTTTAAAGTCAAATATTTTTTTTACTTATGTTGAAAATATATTGAAAAACTACAAAAAAATAATAGTATTACTACTATGAAGTGGGCATTAGTTTTATCTGGTGGTGGAGCAAAAGGTCTTACATACATAGGAATGTTAAAGGCATTTGAAGAACTTGGAATTGAAAAACCATCACTTGTTGTCGGTTGCTCGATTGGGGCAATTATAGGCGCAATATATGCTTTAGGTAAGCCTATTTCAGAACTGGAAACTTTTTTTACTCATAACTACAACCCCACCTATTATCTTGGTTCAAATGTAACAACTCCTTTTAAAACTTTAAATACTATTATAAATACTACACATGTTATGACCAATATTGTTAATGGAAAAAGTTTAGATGACGGCAAAAAACTATATGCTCTTTTCCAAAAACTCACTGACAATAAACAGTTTTCAGAAACCAGTATTCCTTTTTTATGTAATGCGCTTGATGTATATACTGGAAATGAAATTGTCTTAAGTGAAGGCGAATTGGCTAAGGCAATATTAGCTTCATCAGCATATCCCATTGCCTTCCCTCCGGTTAGTATCGGAGAACATTTATTAGTTGACGGTGGGGCTTCAAATAATTGTCCTGTTTGGATTGCAAAAAAATATCGCAAGGGGAAAGTACTTTCGGTGACCCTTTCAAAGTTTAACAAAAATGAACGAGGAAATTATTCTAATCTCATTTCGCTTGTTATGCGCATTACTGCCTGCGTTTTTAATAATATAAAACTCGAAAAAAAAGACTTTCCAGATTTTTGGCTTGATTTATCTAGTGATATACCAACTACCGATTTTTATAATCCAGAAAAAAAAATACAACTTGGGTATGAATTAACAATGGCCAAAAAAGATTCACTACTGAAATTTTTTAAACCAGGTTTTATGGGATTTTTATCACGCATGCAAACTAAAAACTACATTAAAAAAAATTACACGATATAGCGCTCTCTCTAAGAACTTGAACAGAAATCTAAACCTTGTCAACTAATTCCAGATAAATTTGGTCGGCTAAACCAAAGCCAGCATTTTTTGTCATGGTGCGAGAAAGTTCTTCAAACATCATATCCCGATACATTTTACTTGCATAACTTTCTTCCCCAAAAATATTTCCCTGCAAGGTATTTTTCATAGAGTCAATCAATATTTTGACAAAGTAAGATTCTAGTTCTAAAGACTGTTCGTAAAGTTTACTCGTTTTGTCGATGGTTTTTCCCTGTGCCAGCAAAGAACCTCGAGCATTTCCTTGTGGACTTGCCACTTTATCGGCTTCGGTAGGGTTTGCGAGAGTAAATGAACTTAAGTAGTCACCTGGCAACTGGGTATTTGACAAAACCCTGCTCGTACTTACTGTATTAGTTATAGCGACTGGTTGTGTTGCCCCACTTGACTTGTCTGCAAGACTAGTACTCAGTTGCTGTTGCGTGAGATTTTGTAAAATTTCTGCAAAAGTCAAGCCACCATCTGAAATCTCCTGCTTTTTAGCTTGTTCTTTAGGTGCAAGCTCTGAAACTTTTTTAACTGGTAAAATTTTTTCAACTGCCAAAATATCCATAAAACTCCCCCATCATGTACAATTCTAAAAGCCTTCAAGGATTTTAGAATTTTAGAATGCCCCTGCTACTTAGCGTTTTAAGCTTACTGCGGTTCCGAGCATATTGTCGCTTGTTTGAATTGCCTTTGAGTTAAACTCATACGCGCGTTGAGCGACAATCATATTAACCATTTCGCTCACTGTTGAAACATTGGACATCTCTAAAAACTTATGCTCAACCTTACCAAAACCTGCAAAACCAGGTCGCCCTGCAATAGCTTGCCCTGAAGCAGGAGTTTGACTAAAAAGGTTAGAGCCTTCTGCAGCAAGACCTGCGTTGTTTTGAAAACGGTATAATTCAATAATCCCTACTTCGATAGGGTCGTTGAATTCGCCTACCCTCACGGTAACCCTCCCGTCTTGACTAATAGCGATACTACTTTCTACATAATTTTCTGGAAAGATAATTTCAGGTAAGACTCTTAACCCATTGGATGTTACCAGTTGTCTATCAGCATCAACTTTAAAAGAACCGTCACGGGTATATGCATAAGTACCGTCATACTGTAAAACTCTAAAAAAGCCTTCGCCGTGTATCGCAATATCGGTATTGACACCAGTGTTTTGTAGCGATCCTTGTTCAAAAATGCGTTGAGTTGCAGCAAGTTTTGCACCGTGTCCCATTTCCACACCTACAGGAGTAATTGTGTCTTCAGTAGCAGGTGTGCCGGCGGTTTTAATTGTCTGATATAACAGGTCTTCAAATTCCGCTCTCTGCTTTTTAAAACCAGTTGTATTTACATTAGATAAATTATTAGCGACAGTATCAATATTTGCTTGTTGCGTATTCATACCTGTTGCGGCAGTCCATAAACTTCTAACCATCTGTTTTCCTTAAACAATAAAAATCAAAAATTTATAACAAATTCTCGGTCCAGAATAGTTTTCGGCTCTGTAAAAAAAAACTTAAGCGAACCTTTAAAACTTTAGTTTTTAAAGTCTCCTTGGAAACGCAATGTTTTTAAGGTAATAGCATCGTATTTTTATTTTCCATATAATTCGCTACTAAATGCTATTGCCCAGATGGGAAAAAACACACCCTCACTATGTAAAAGTTCCAATTCTGTGGAAATGCTCCATGTACTTTCTGTCCATGAAAAGTTCAACTTTATTGATTCTGTAAGAGAAGATTGACCAGGAATATAGCGAGCGTTTTGTAAGGGTCCGCTATTCCATGAGATTGCAGGCACACAGGAAACCGATATATTATTATTGAGTACAGCGGTAATCTGTAAAGACGAAGTCAATATACAAGGAATCCAGCCTGAATCTGCATCTTTTAATTGAGGACTAACAAATGTGTATGATAATCTTCCCCCGATAACAACAGGGTCGGTTATGTAGTTTGCTGCAAAAAATATTTCTTCACCGAACCTTCCTGAACCTGTTACAAAACGACCCGTTTTAGATGTCCAAGGAGCAGTTGGGAAAGTACTTGTCAAGCCTAATCTAAACCGCCATCGTTGGTAAGACGGTTGCCATACAAAGCCTACGTTTGTATCGTTAAAAGCAACATGTGCACTAAAAGGCTTTTCTCCAAATATGGGGTTTGATTCTTTCATTCTAAGCGATATGGACTGGCTCACCGATAATATGTAATCTTCAAATAGAACAAAGTTAAAACCAAGTTGTGGAAGAAGGTCATATATATTATAACCTGAAATAAATTGAAATTTCATACGACTTGACAAGTCCATTTCTATTTTTAATTTAGTATTATTGTCAATTTTAATTCTATTATGTTCTGCTTCTTCCGAGCATAAGGGTAATATAGTTATACATAATAAGAAAATAAAAAATATTCGTTTTACCATTTTCTTTTTGCAACTCTCTCTAGCAGTGAGTGTTTTTGGATAGCAGTTTCAATAGCGCTTTTTATCATTGTTTTATTTAATGTATCTTCTGGCATTTGTATTAAAAGAATAGTTTTTGACCATTTCTTTTGAAAGTCTTCCATCGTTTGCATTTCCACACCTAAAACTGGGTCGGCTACAACAACATAATTCTGACAGGCTTTGAGCACAAATACAAAATGGAGTTCAGGCTTATCATAATGCACTATTACGGGCGCATAATTTTGAACTGCCTTAATAAAATTTTCGATGTCAATTTTATATGCCTTAGTTTCATAGCCATAGCTTTCAAAAATTTTCATCATGTGTGCCATAGTAAGCCTACGACTTATCTGCAATTCTTCTGATAGTTCACTCACTAAATCTATCTCGCTTACATCGTGATTTAAATATAGATTGAGAATCGACGACACAACAGAAAGCCCACAACTTTCATCTGCACCTTGTTCATGCACATGTAAAAAGCGCAAATATTCCAAAGATTTCACATCTCGTACATCATAGTCAAAAGCAAAAAGGCAGTGAAAAAATAGCCCATACAAATAAGCAAAAAATAATTTTCGTAATTTCATACTAAATAATCCAAGATATTTACGCTAAATATAATAAAGAGCCGTATAGAATAACAACGGCTCTTTATTATTTCCACATTACTTGGGCATCTTCATAGTTGATTTTTCAGCAACTACAAATACAGCCTCGTAAATACCTTGATAGTTTTCAGGATTTGCATTAAGATCAGCAAGTTTGCTTTGAGCTTCCTCAGGATAAGACCCAGTCGGTAGAGGTAATACTATATATTTTGCATCAGAATATTTAAAAGTATATGTAATTGTTTCTTTTAGTGGCAGTGATTTCCACTCGTCATCAGTTAAGTAAAAATTAACTCCATACCAACTACCTCGTATATTATCACCTTTTTTTTCAAATCTACCACCACCTTCCCACTCAAAAACAAGTTCGTATGACATTTCTCCTACAATACCGTCCCAATCAGAATTGCGAAACATTGCAGGAAACATCACCTCCAACCGAAGTCCTCTCGGATCTACACATCTGGGTAATCTAAAACTTCCATTTATTGTACCTGATTTATTTTCCTTAAAATCAAAACTGTGCTCTGTATATACACCAACAAATTCATTCGCAAAACGCGCATTCCTTACCGTATATCCTAGTCGGCAAGAAGCGAAAGTTAATGCAAATACAACTACAAGTAGAATTAATACAGACTTACTATGCAAAATTTTTACCATTTTTTCCATCCAGGCAACCTCCACATCGACTTCGATGGCACAATATAACCACCTGCACGAGCAAGAATAGTAGATGTTGTCGTATTACAATTTCTATGCAACGCTAAATAAAGTTGTGGCTTTTCATTAAAATAGGCCTCAGCGACATCAATTACTTTATTATCAAACTCCTTAATACTCATACCAGCAGCAGGTGTCACTAACTGTAACTCATACTTACCAGGATTTGCTTTAACTTCCCATGTCTCATGATATGTTTGTTTGACATTATACCCTATCCCCCAGGATGAAGAACTTCCTGAAGATGAACTTCCTGCACCAGATTCAAATACATGTAATACCTCAAATGTAGGGTCCGAAATCGGTTTATCAGTGACAACAGTAAGTGTATGATAACAACCAAAAATGACAGGAGTATATCCCACATAGGTTTCACCACCTGAAATAAGTTCTACTTCCTCACTCGTCAATTCTTGGGCTTCAAACCCAGTAAAAAGAGTCGTTTCCAAACCTGTTTCAGCCCAACAAGTCATTCCGAAACACAGAATGAACACCAAAAAAATAATTAATTTTTTCATAGTCCCTCCTCAGAAACTGTGTTGAAAATAACTAAGGAAAGGCAATACTAATGCCCTCCCACCCAAAAAATTTTGCGATATTTAGAAATAATAATCTCAAATATTCGCACTTATTTACTCTAACATAAATTCAAAACAAAATCAAGCACTTTATATCTATATTTTAAATTTTTTTCATAAATTTATATAAAAAACATGCCAATATACGCAAATTAAGATAAAATTAGCTAAAAATAGCCCAAAAATAACAAAGCCGAGCCCAAAATTGGATTTCTCCAATTTTAGGCTCGGCGCCAATCCTGTCAATTTAGATACACCTTTTACTTGGGCATCTTCATAGTAGACTGCTCGGCAACTACAAATACAGCTTCGTAAAACTCTAGATATTTATCAGGATAAGTATTCAAATCCGCAAGTTTCTCTTGCGCTTCCACTTGCATATGAGAAGGCCAATGAGGTTCTACCGCATGTTGTGCGTCAGAATATTTAAAGGTATAGGTAATTGGTTCTTTTAGTGGCAATAATTTACATTCTTCCTCAGTTATGTAAATATCAAGTCCAAACCAATCGCCACGCTTATTATCTTCTTTTTTCTCAAGCCTGCCACCTTCCCACTCCAAAATAAGCTCGTAGGACATTTTTCCAACTATTCCATTCCAATCATGATTACGAAAGATTGCAGGAAACTTCACTTCAAAATTAAGGCCTCTATGGTCTACGCACTTAGGTAGTTTAAAACTTCCATCTATTGAACCAGATTTATTATCCTTAAAATCAAAACTATGCTCTGTATATACACCAATATATTCATTCGCAAAACGCGCATTCTTTACCGTATATCCTAGTCGGCAAGAAGCGAAAGTTAATGCAAATAAAATCGTAGCCACAATGCCCAATTTAATATAAAAATTTTTTACTGTTTTTTTCATAGTTCCTCCTCGTCCCTCCTCAGAAACTGTGTTGAAAATAACTAAGGAAAGGCAATACTAATGCCCTCCCACCCAAAAAATTTTGCGATATTTAGAAATAATAATCTCAAATATTCGCACTTATTTACTCTAACATAAATTCAAAACAAAGTCAAGTTTTTTTGGAAAATTGATTTTTACCAAAAAAATATGAAATTTTTTAGCTCCCACCACCAACCATTAAATCGATAAAAAAAGTGAATTAAAAATTGTGTGATTGTTAGAAAATAATTGTTATTGAAAAAATTAAAAAAGTGGTATATCTCGATTTTTTTTGACGCTTGACTATAATTTGGGAGAAAATGAAGTTTAAAATTTTAGTTGTTGATGATGAAAAAAATATTCGTGAAGGTTTGCAGATTGCACTTGAAGATGAAGGATATGAAGTCTTGCTTGCAGCCGATGGAGCGGAAGGCATCGAAAAAGCACTGCACGAAGATGTCGACTTAGTTATAACCGATTTACGCATGCCTCACTTAGACGGAAAAACCTTACTAAAAGAAGTAATTACAAAGACGCCTGGAGTTTCTGTCATTGTACTAACAGGACATGGCACTATCGAAACAGCCGTAGAAGCTATGCGGCTTGGTGCTTATGACTTTTTAACTAAGCCTGTTGATTTAGAGCGGCTTTCTTTGCTTGTAAAACGAGCATTAAAGGGACGGCAATTAATTTTAGAACACAGAGAACTTGAACAAGAACTAGAAAAAAACAGACTCATCAAAAATATAGTTGTAAAGAGCTCTAGTATGGAAAACTTATTACATATAGTCAAAAAAGTCGCTCCATCAAAAGCATCTATACTTATCACGGGGGAAAGTGGAGTCGGCAAAGAAGTTATAGCCGACACTATCCACTCGCTTTCAGATAGAAAAGATAAGCCTATTATAAAAGTACACTGTGCGGCTCTTTCAGAAAGTCTTTTAGAAAGCGAACTTTTTGGACATGAAAAAGGAGCGTTTACAGGTGCCGTTGGAACGAAGCGTGGTAGGTTTGAACTTGCCGATGGCGGTACAATCTTTTTGGACGAAATTGGCGAGATAGATCAAAATGTTCAAATCAAACTTTTACGCGTTATACAAGAAAAAAGTTTTGAACGAGTCGGTGGCGAAAAAACAATACATGTGGATGTGCGAATTATTGCTGCCACTAACAAAGATCTAAAAGCTGAAGTAGAAAAAGGCAAGTTTCGTGAAGACCTTTTTTACCGTTTGAATGTTGTGCACTTAGATGTTCCTCCTTTGCGTGAACGACGCGAAGATATTCCACTATTGATGTATAGCTTTGTAAAAGAATTTGCAAATGAAAATGGAAAGCCTGTTTTAGAGATTGAACAAAAAGCTAAAAATGCTCTGTATAGTTATGCTTGGCCGGGAAATATTCGTGAATTAAAAAACTGCATTGAAAGCGCTGTCGTCATGAGTAGTGGTAACACTATCTTGTTTACCGATTTACCAGAAGCAATACAAGGCAGCAAAGAAAATGCAATTAAGGTTCCACTTGGTATAACGCTTGATGATGCAGAAAAAGAAATAATTTTACAAACCCTTAATCACTTTAATGGAAATAAAACAAAAACAGCCGATGTACTAAAGATTGGACGAAAAACGCTGCACCGAAAATTGGAAGAATATGCCATTGCTGATTCAACAGAGCAAAATAATTCTTCACTAAAAAATATGGGTAACAGTACACGCGACAACTAAATAAGCATCAAGTGATAACTTACCTCAAACGAGATGCATCATTGTTATAAAGCGTTAGTGTTCTTAAAGCCCTTGTTACATTTTAGCTTATTTTGATAACAGTTTACATAGATAGTTCAAGCATGCTGAAAGCCTCGTTAATTTTGCTTCTTCAAAGTTTAATGTAATTTTTCTATACACGATTTCACTTAAAAGCCTAGTTCAAGTTGTGAAGATGCAAGATTAAGTTTTTTCTCATAATCTAAAATCATTTTATCATATAAGGTGATTGTCGTTTTCCTCTTTTGCTGAATCAACGGCAGCGGTTTGAGTTATATCATTGTTTTCAGTCTCACCTATAAAGACTACCTCATTTATTTGCTTACTGCCTACATCCTCAGCTTTCTTACATCCCACCACAACCAAACACAGCGATAAAACCAATAAAACTATTTTCTTCACTCTACACCACCCTTAATAGAGTAAACATCGTCCCATTGTTTTTCTCTTTCAGTTTTTCTGACATACTATTTTCTCCTTAAAATTTAAATCTGTTCATTTGAAATATGTATATAACAGTTTTCTTTTTCTGACCATTTTATAATCGCACGATAAGTTTTATCAAATATAACATGTTGTGTAAATCCATATTCACAAATAAAACTTTCATTTCCCCAATCATAAGTCAATGTATTAATTCTACCGGTAAAGTCCATTAAAAATCTTCTTACGAAATGATCCTCATCAAATTCTAAAACAAATATATCCGTACTGCCAAATGGACCTAAATCTTCAATTATAATTTCATTTTTTCCATTTTTATTAAAATCTCCAACCCAACCTTGAATAAATCTGGTAGCAAAATCTTGTCGCTTTGGTTTGACTCTATTATCTTGATCATAATACCATGCAAAATCGAGCAACCCATCTACACCAGGTAATCCATACGATTGAATAATAATACCATCTTTCAATATTACACATGCACCAAGTTCTATATAACTCATATAGTCAACAAAAAATTCATTTTCAAACTGCATCCCTCTATTAAAAAATACTAAATATTCATCATATCCAGAATTAACAAAATTACCTTTCACATAATTTATTACTTTAAATATATTATCATTGAGTTGTTTACTGGCTTCGTTTATTTCTTCACCATAAGCAGTATTTTTATTTTTTTCATCAAATGCGTCTATAATTGCATCATTATTTATATATGCTTCAAAAACAGAACTCAGATAATCCACATTTGGATCATCTTTCATTTCTAACAAGTCGACCATCGGCTGTTGAGTAGGTGATGGTATAGTAAAAAAATCACTCGTATTTTCTAGTGTATAATATGTATATGCATAATCATTTATTTCATCATAATATTGCCATACAAAATTATACTTTAATTCCATATTATTAGGTGTAGTAATTATTTGGTATCCTTCAATAGTTTTTTTATTTCTATCGCAATTAGTAATCATCGTATTTGGATATTCACTTGTGATATATTCTATTTGATCTTTTTCTTCATCCTCATATATTTGAAAACGAGAAGTTTCATCGAAGAGATAATATGGAATTCTTTTTTTATTTAATACCCAGCCAAAATCAGATGCAAGTACATCCTGATTATCAAAACACATCAAAGAATCTTTTTTCAACTCCGTATATGGTGGTACAACAGTTTCAACTATTCGAAGCTCATTAGGTTTATCATCTACCGACTGGATAATGGATAACTCACTGTCTTGCAAGTTGATAGTTTCTAACCTTTCCTCGTTTATAATTTCAGTACTTAGCGTTTCGCTAGTTACTACCTCTTCAGTCTCACTTGACGGTTTGTTACACCCCATCACAAGAACCAATGCGAATAACAACCACGCTACTTTTTTCACAGTGCACCTCCATAGAAGGCTCTCATATGTACTCCTGTAAATTCCATGACATCATAAGTTGCTTGATTACACCAAGTTACAGAATTATCATCAGTAGCATTGTCATAAATTCCTCGAGCACCAGGTCGATAAATTGCAGCTCGAACCACT
>JAFTEH010000012.1 GCA_017453745.1 Spirochaetaceae bacterium | reverse complement strand
GTGATAAACCTTTTTTATTGTCACACGGATTCGGAATTTCTACGAAATTCCATACAATTTACAGTGTCACACGGACTTTGTTGCTACGCCCGTTTCCTAACGGAAACTACATCATTCAGTTTGCCAACAATACCTTAGCTCTTAAAAAGCGCAAAAATCGTTAGATTTTTGCAAATCCGTGTGATAATACCCTTGTAGATTGCTTCGGGCACTCATGCCCTCGCAATGACGAGGTAAGTAGAGATTGCTTTGCTGGTTCACCCACACTGGCAGAAGGTATCCCTCATACGATACCTCAACAACAGAGTAGAGGACACTTCTAAAAACGGTGGCAGGACAGTAGGGCATGCAAATGAGTTTTTAGAGTTTCCCTATTGAAATAGTTTTTGCTTTTTGCTACACTCTACTATCAGTTAGGAGAATTTGCTTTATGAAACCGACCGCATTGATAGTGCATGCGCCTGGAACCAATCGTGATTATGATGCACAACGCGCATTAGAACTTGCAGGGGCACATACAAAAATCATCCATATACAGGCACTCAAGGAAGAACGAAACCTCTTTTCGCAATGTCAGATACTTGTTTTGCCCGGAGGTTTTTCTTATGCCGATGCGCTCAGTGCGGGAAAGTTTTTTGCGTATAACTTACTTAAATATTTTTTTGACGAGCTTAATGATTTTGTGCTTGCAGGCAAGCCAGTTATTGGTATTTGTAATGGGTTTCAAGTTTTAGTAAAGGCTGGAATTTTACCAGATATATCAAATGGTGAAGTTCAGCGTATCAGTCCTGATGGGTACAAGGCACCTAAAACCACTTTAACGGCTAACCAACATAAGCATTTTGAGTGTCGCACGGTGCGTCTGACCCCTCGCTCGACAAAATGTATTTGGACACGCCCCTTAAAAGAAGATATTATTTGTCCAGTTGCGCACGGCGAGGGGCGTTTTATCGCCGAAGAAAACACGCTTAAAGCCTTGCAAGATGCAGACCAAATCGCGCTTGTGTATACGAGTGCCGAAAAAAAATCAAGCACAATACAGTATCCTGAAAATCCAAATGGTTCATACCTTGACATTGCAGGCATTTGTAATTCGACGGGAACAGTGCTCGGACTTATGCCGCATCCTGAAAACAATATCATACCACGCAAACATCGAAGCAGTGAAGAACAACGCAAAACGCAAGCAGCATTGGCATTATGGAAAGCTGGGGTCGACTATTTAAAATAGGGTCGCTATACGGCAAACCTGAGATTTTCCAGATCCGGTATTTCAAGGTTATAATGCAAAACTATAGGGCTGATGTATGGGTATCTTTCTTTTTGTGGCAGTTTCCTTACGAAAAGAGCCAAGCACTCGTATCGTCAATTACTTTTTTGAAAACTAAAATATACATTTCTTCTTTTTGTTTTGCGCAATATGCGTTCCACGCACTTAACGAATAGGTTTTTTTTATACTTTCACGAAATTGTTTTCCTTGTTCTACTAATTTTTCAGCAGAAACTGATGCTTTGTTTTTTAAAACCTCATAATAAAAATATCCTGACATTGCAGATATAAGATACCCAATGCGCTCACGACCATAAGATAATAAATCCGAAAAACCATCTGACGCTTTTGTATATTCTTTTAACATTTGAAGCGAAAACGGAACATAAAACAAAAGCCAAAAATCATCTTTTTTTCCACTTTTCACAAGATTAGATGTAAATGAATGCAATTCCTGATACTGCCCAGAAAGCAACTTTCCGCCTGCAAACCGAGTCGCTAGCTTAGGAATTGCTTCATGGCAATGAGAGCGCACAAAGGTTTCGAGCCGCGAAAGTCCTGAAAAATCACTCAACAAAAGTTGCACATCGGCTAATAGTTTGAGATTTTTAAACCGTGTGTGCTGCTTATCAAAAACTTCGCTTTCGAGAGAATGACATAAAGCAACCCAGTCGCCATCTTCAGCATGGGTTATAATCCCCTTATTGCGCACATACACGACATTCACACCAATACAAAGTGCTAAAAATAAGGGTGCAAAAAACCAATATCGCGAAAAAAAACTTTTTATATCGATATTATCAAGCAAAAAAGGTAAAATAAAAATACTAAGAAAAAATGTAATTAAGACGATATTTAAAACGATAACAAGAATTTTAAACTTCACATAAGCCCCTGTAACAAAAATAAACAGGGGGTATTATATCAAAAGAGGCAAAAAAAGTGAATACTTATAATGTCATAGAATTAAAAGAACAAACTTTTTTTTCAGATGATTTGTTTTTGGATGAAAAATTTTTACTTTTAACCCCTGAATTATCGATAAGCGCAAACTTAAAGAACATTCTTACACGCTGGGACTTTGAAACTGTTTTATCAAATGGTAAAATACAGGTTGGCGTATCTGGTGTAGGGTTTTCACCAGATAACTTAGAGTTAAAACAAAATATTGAGCAAGAAAAACTAAGCGAAATACAAAAAAAGCAAGACAAGATTATTGAAAAACTTGAACAACAATATAAAGAATTTTTAGAAAGCATTTCAAAATTACATGAAACGGTCAAGCGTGGGGTCAATCTAAATACAAGGATAGTTTCTGACCTTGCAAAACAAATTGTCAACTTTGTAAACGCAAATCAGAAAAAAGTGTTACTCATCCCTTGCACTCGTTTTGCAGACGAACATGACTATCTAACTATACACGAACTACGCACCGCAATTTTTGCTATTGTAATTGGCAACTATTTACGCTTGCCATCATATCGCCTGATTGAACTAACGATGAGTGCTCTTGTACACGAAATCGGCATGGCTCGTATTCCCAGTGAAGTCTACAACTCAATAGAACCGTTAAGCTCAAAAGAAAAACAAGCATTGTTGACACACCCCATCATTTCGTACAACATAGTAAATGCATCGTCTTTTTCGCTCCCCATTTGCTTAGCCTGCTTGGAACATCACGAGCGAGAAAATGGTGCAGGCTATCCACGAAGGCTTTCGTCAAATCGCATTTCGCTTTACGGAAAGATTTTGGCTGTCGCTTGTTCGTATGAAGCGGCTACAAGTTCACGCCCATATCGAGATGCCAAAAGTCCGACAATTTCGATTATGGAAATCATCAAAAATGAAAATAAACAGTATGACACAAGTATTTTAAAAGCGCTGCTTTATTCCATTTCATTTTTTCCAATCGGTGTACATGTTATACTTTCAGATGGAAGGCTTGCACAGGTAGTAGATGTTAATCCAGATGACCCACGCTTCCCCATCGTACAAATTATTGACGAAGTGAGTAAAGCAGGTTCGCCCATTATTATCGGAACTGATAAAAACGGTGTGTATATTTCACGCACAATTACAAAAGATGAACTAGAACTAATGCAAAATGAATAAGCACTTTGTCAATATATATTACAAAAAAAACAACATCATGACAATTTTAGGTTTCATTTTTTAGCGTGTTCCCTTCTTGTGTTGTTGTTTCTGCTGCTATTGCATCTTTTTGAATACGCTTTGGCGGATGTGGCGGAACATAAATTCCTGTTTCTTCTGGAACTTCTTCGTCCTCTAACTTTTCAATTTCTTCGGTCTTGGCAAGCATTTCTTCTTTTATACGCTTAGAATCAATATCAAATTTATACGAAATAATAGTTGACACACCAGATTCTTGCATTGTCACACCTAACATTGAATGCGCTCCAACTACCGTTTTTTTGTTATGCGTAATAATAATATACTGGCTCACATTTGCAAACTCTTTTAATGCAAGCGAAAACCTCGTGACATTTTGTTCGTCAAGTGCAGCATCAATTTCATCCAAAAAACAAAACGGAGAAGGTTTAACCATATATGTGGCAAATAAAAGAGCCACTGCTGTCATTGATTTTTCGCCACCAGATAAAAGCCCAATACTTTCAAGCCGCTTTCCTGGGGGCTGCGCAAAAATTTCAATCCCTGACTCAAGCACATGCTTCGGATCATCAAGTCGAATTTCAGCCTTGCCTCCACCAAATAAGCGCCTAAACATATTATGAAAATTCTTTTTTATTTTTTGGTATGTTTCTAAAAATATTTCAGTCGACTCTGCCCTAATTTCATCAGTTACTCGTTTTAAGTCTTCACGCGCTTTTTGTAAATCGTTAATCTGCGTAGTAAAAAAATCGTATCTCTCTTTTACTTCGTTAAATTCTTCAATGGCAAGATGATTTACAGTTCCTAAAGATTTTATTTCTTGTTTTAACTGCAAGGCTTTTGCTTTTAGTTCAGCTGCCTGTTTTGTTATTTTAAACATCCGCTCTTCGTGTTCCATCAAATCAACAGAATAGTTTTCGCGAAAAGTCATTTTTATATCTGAAATTTCTTCCTTGATAAAATCTATTGCCGTAAAATGCTTTTCTAATTGGGCTTGATATTTTGCTATCTGCTCGTTAAGGCTCGCAATCTTATCCTTTTTAGATGAAAGATCAGAATTACGCAGACTAATGGCACTTTCAAGTTTTTTTAATTCATCAGTGAGTTTTTGTCCCTTTCGCTCAAACTCATTTATTTCACCTTGCAAATCAATAATTGTTTGTTCTATTTCCCCATAGTTTTTATTTTCCGCAAAAATATCATTTTCAATTTCACGCTGACTATTTTCTTGCGAAGCCAACTCGCGTTTTAATATACTTATTTGCTCCTTACATGAAAGCGATTGCGTATCGGCCTTAGCTTTATTGACGGAAAGTTTACTAAGCGTTTCATTGTATTGCGCAATCTTAGTATCTAAGTCTTCGTTATCGGTACGCAACTGTACAATCTGTGCACGAATATTTTCAACTTCGGCTTTATTGTTAGATATTGTCTTGTCAATAGCACGCTTTTTTGTAATGATACCTTCGGGAGCTAAAAACTCATCGATAAATCGAAACGACATATCCCGATATGAAATAAGAGTCGTATGTAAGTCGTCCAAAAGTTTTTCAATTTCATCAAATGTGGTATTCAGTTTTTCAGTAACTTGTGCAGGATCAGAGTTCAATATACTCATATCTTTCAAAAGTTGTTTGCGAGCCGCCGCTAGCACTTTCAATTTTTCCACATAGTTAAAAAGTTGCGTTTCACAGTTACTTCGCTCCTTACTTGAAAAGCCCGTTTGGTTCAGTTTTTTATCCAATTCAGTAACGATGTTTTCGGTAATATCGTGAAGTTCACTTTCCTTTTCAGTGCGCTGTTGCTCAAGTAGCAGAATCTTTTGCTCTTTTTCGGAAATAGCATTTGTGTTAGTAGTAATACGGTGAAATGCAATATTGATTGTTTCTTTAAAATCGTTTATGTTTTTGTCAATGTCTGAAATGTTTTTTTCTAAAGCATGTAAATCTGCTTGCTTTTCATCAATGTCATCATTTAAAGCTTCAATCTTTTCAGTAATGCTTCGCTTTCGTCCTTCCAACTGTGCAATTTTATTTTTAACTTCTAATTGCCTACGCTCATATATTTTTACATTTTCTTTTTTTGTATTTTGTTCTGCTGCAATAGAAAAAATATTTTTTTGTATTTCTGAAAACTGAATCTGCATATCATTCACTAAGCCAGCGTTTTCAGAAATTGAAGCAGTTATAGCATCTAGTTTTTCTGTCAACTCCGCTACTCTTTTTTTTGTTTCGACAACATCGTTTTGCTTTTCGTCAAGTCGCGAGTTATTCTCTCGTAATTTCAAAAGTTGAACATCTAATTCTGCTTCAAAAATACTATCACTTAATTTTTTATACTTTTCAGTTTTTTCTGCTTGCACTTTTAAGCTATCGTAACTGCGTTTCACTTCGTTAAGAATACTAGAAATACGCTTTACATTTTCTTCAGTGCGTTCAAGTTTCCGTTCAGCTTCTTGACGCTTTGCCTTAAAACGAGTGATCCCAGCAGCCTCCTCAAAAAGATACCGCCTATCCTCAGGCTTACTCGAAAGCACTTGGTCAATCTTTCCCTGCTCCATCACCGAATATGCAACTTTACCGACCCCAGTATCCCAAAACAATTCCCTAATTTCTCGTAACTTGACAGGACGATTATTTATAAAATATTCACTTTCACCAGAGCGGTATACACGACGCTTAATAGCTATTTCAGACACATCAAGCGATAAAAAACCGTTTTCGTTACGAATAGTGAGTGTCACTTCAGCGACATTAAGCGGTTTACGATTTTCGGTTCCGTTAAAAATAATGTCTTCCATTTTGTCAGCACGCAATGTTTTAGCTGACTGTTCACCAAGAACCCACTTTACAGCATCTACCACATTACTCTTACCACACCCATTAGGTCCCACAAGAGCAGTAATTCCTTCGGAAAAGTCAATATGAACTTTATCGGGAAAAGATTTAAACCCAAAAATGTCTAAACTTTTTAAAAACATCTCAGCCTCGAAAAAACATTTTACTCGTTACAAAAAAATGTCGCTTTTGCATCCTACTAATCATTTGAAAAATGTAAACTGTTCAAGTTTACTTCGCAATGAGGTTTTTTGAAAGCGCTTCATTCATAATACTGACAGCTCTACTCGTACCAATGCGCTCGCAACCAAGCGATATATATTTTTGAACTTCATCAAGTGTTTTAATTCCACCTGAAGCTTTTATTTTTGTATCTTTGTGTAAGTACTTTTTAAAAAGTACAATATCTTCAAATGAAGCACCTCTTGTTCCATACCCTGTTGATGTTTTAATATAATCAGCGGCACTTTCCTCCACAACTTGACAAGCCATTTCAATATGTGCTTCGTCTAAATAACAGGTTTCAACTATAATCTTTACCAACATATTATTCTCATGCGCAAACGAAGTAAGTTCTCGCAAATCTGAAACACAATGGGTCACCTTACCTTGCAACAACTTAGCAATATCAATTACAACATCAACTTCACTCACTCGTAGGTTGTGTGCTTCTTTTACTTGCAAGTATTTTTGCTTGCCAGTTGAAACGCCAAAAGGGAAATCTATCACGGTACACACCTTTATTTCACTGTCAAGTTTTGTGTGTGCTAGCTCTACATTCGATAAGTTGACACATACGGAAGCAAAACGATAGTCATTAGCTTCACGGCATAATTCAATAATTTCCTTTTCTGTTGCAGTAGGTTTTAACAAAGTATGATCAAAGTATTTTGCAAACACTGTATAATCTATATTTTCCATAAAATGTTCCTCCATTTTCATTATATTCAGTTTTGTTTCGTTAAGTATTTATATTGTCAAGTGCGGTACTTGCATCAGTATTTTCTTCGCTTGTATGTTCGCTCATTTGTACAGGGCTATCGTTTGCACGCTCATCAGGAGCTACTGTGGAATTAGCAGAATCAAGTGAATTGTCAAGTTCCTCAAGCAGCGAGTGTTCAATATCTGCCGCTTGTATTTGAGAAAAGTACCTTTGTAAAATTCCTGCATCGCGTATGGAATCCTTTATTTTATCTGTTTTATCATAATCAAGTTTTACCTGCTTACCATTTTTGAGCACCACTACAATTTCAGAAAATTGCGCTTTAGTAAGGCGACGCTCGTACTCATTTATAACGACAGCATACACTTCTTCAAAGTCAAGTTCAGTGTAAAAGGGTATCAAAAAAAAACCGCGTCGTCTTCTTACTTTTTTTTCTCCCATGTCAAAATTCCATGTGTCATCATATAAACTCAAACCAAAACAAAAAATTCCCAATGCCAAAATAGCAAGACCTAATACACTGAGTTTAAAATCGGTAACATTTACGATTATAACCAAAAGCCCAAAAAGAAAAGCTATGAGCCGCAGATGAGCAGGCAAAAACAAAAATGTAATTACCGACTCATTATTTTTTTTTGATTTTTTCCCAATCATATAATCCGTCCTGAAATTGCTGGAGATGGGGGGAATCGAACCCCCGTCCTGAAAGATTTTTCAATAAGCTTCTACATGCTTTTCGACACGCAAAATTTCACAAAACAGGTACAGTGCCGCAAGGCCTTATTTTGCTAAAACGCAAGATAATGACTTCGCCCCGAGCGTTTGTAAGAGCAAGCATAAGTTTTTAAAAGGTAACAAGAATCAAGTAGAAAAAAAACTCAAAAGTCCTACAAGTTCCCGCGGTTAAGCAGCTAATGCGTAACCGAAACTGTCGTTAGATTCGCCAGTTAATTTTTTGCCCGATATTTAAGGAGTAACGAACATGCTCCGCATGCAACCACATCAAAAAACGCAACCAGTCGAAACCGGAACATCCCCGATATGAAACTGAATAAGTCAAAAGTTTCAGTACTCGTGCATTGTACCAAAAGAGCAATATAAAGTCAAGGGCTTAGCCTTATTCCAGATGGAAATCAATTTTCATAAGCGATCGGCTCTGTACTCCCCATTAGTACTCTGTACTCCCCATTAGTACAAGGGTGTATAACGGCACCGCTCGTCAGTGCGAGAAAGCAATCTTGAAAGGATAGTCACACGGATGATTCGCTACCTGTCTGCCGACAGGCAGGACGCAACTCGCCCTGCTGAAAACTTCGTTGCAAATAACTCACCTCGCTTTTTTAAGCAATGGTGCAGAGCAGTTTGCTACCTGCTTCCGCTACACTGATCAGACAAAAAACAAAAATTGGATTCCGTGCTTATCCCTATACCGAAAGGGTATGCTCTTTTTACACATATACTGATTTTTGATTTCTTCTATAAAATATATAACCTTTTATAAGAGACTAGATAAGTTCTTGCTGTATGATTCGGAGTATATGCTCACGACCTATTTTTTTTAAGGTAGAAGTCATTATGAGTTGGTCATGAGAAAGTGAAAAAAAATCTGTCAGTGCTTTTACTTGTTTATGCTGCTCCGCTTTAGGAAGTTTATCACATTTTGTCGCAACTATGCAAAAGCGTTTTTTGAGTTCAATAAAAAAGTTTACTATGTCAAGTTCGACATTGCTTGGCGGGCGGCGTATATCCATGAGCAAAAAAACACACTTTAGATTTGTTCTCTGTGTACAGTATTCACTAAGCATAGCGTTAAAAGCGTTTATATCATGCTTTTTTACTTTTGCAAAGCCATAACCTGGTAAATCGACAACAAAAAAAGCATCATGTAATCTTGTTTCATTTACCGAAAAAAAGTTAATGGTATTAGTCATACCGGGTGTGCTACCAGTTTTTACCAGTTGTTTCCGATTGAGTAGCAAGTTGATAAGGGAAGATTTCCCAGCATTCGAGCGACCAAAAAATGCAAATTCTGGCAGGTCAACTATAGGAAAATCTTTAGCGTGTACAGCCGATTTGACAAAACGAGCAGAAACGATTGAAAGCATAAACCTTAGTATATATAAATTTTTGGGTATTGTCAATTATGATAAAAGGGACCTTTGAAAAATGGGGAATGATTGATAACGATGGTAATTTTGGGAACTTGAAACTTCAGCATTTAACAGATACTATCTTTTGAGATTGGACGACTACGGGCTTTTATCTTAAAAGTAGTCGGGCGAAAAACAAAAAGCACTTCCGAGTTTATGTCTTGGAATGTATAAGTGGCACAGTGCATATACACCAAGTTCAAACACGACAAGTAGTGCGGAAAAAAGTCCGAAAATGACAGTTGCCAAAATAGTTTTCCGCACTACACACTGCTACTATAGGAATGAAACAAGTATGAACATACATCACACTTGTGCAAACAGACTAATCGTAGTATCGCTCATATAAACCCGATGTAATTTCCTGTGGCAAATCGGGACAAGTTATTGTAAGTTTTCCATTTACAATCGAAAATGTAATTCTAAAAATCTGGCTTGTCTTTGCTTTTCGTTCTTCTTTTTGTCCAAAACTTTTGTTTTCAAATTCAACCCTATTGACATTAAAAACAATTTCGTCATTTGACACGGTCCATGTTCCCTCCCACTCGAACTTGGTTCCGGCACTATATACTTCGATTGTAGCATCTCCATCTCTGTCAAATTCCAGTTCACATGTTTCATTTTTGCCACGGTAAATCCATTCCCCAACAACAGGAGAATTTTTTATTTGTGCAAAAAGCCCTCCAAGACAACACAAGGATAAAAGTAGAACACACAGTCTTTTTTTCATATATACTCCTCTGAAAAAAGTATTACATTTGCTAAAGGCTCGACCATTTTAGCATCTATTTTAGCATCTTATGAAAAAGCACAGATACAGCACATTTTTCATTTTGTAGCATAACAAACAAGCTCTCGCTAAGTTACAGTTAAGGCGGAACCATTGATATGGCTTTACGGCATCCGCATTTTAACGCGTTTTGAGCGTAATACCACCGTTATTTTCAACTTGAACAATGTAGCGAGTACCCAGTTTCATGTTGTTGTAATTGGCAACAGCCGCTTTTTGTCTTGAGCGTATAATCCCCAGTTCTTGAGCCTTTTCAGGGTCGGAAATAATGTTCATTAGTTTAGTAAGCCTTTCTGCTTCAAGTTTGTAAAAATCTTCGTTTCCAAGTTCACTTGTTTGTAAAATCGTGTATGGAATGCCATTTTTATTATGGACATTGAGTATAATGCCGTCTTCTGGTGCAACTACATCCGAATAAATTCTATATGGAATTGCAATATTTTGTGCTTCTCCTTTTTCAATAAGCGAATAGGTAAAATTGTACACATCACAATCAATATATATGGATTTCCCTCTAATAGAAACAAGGCTCGCCTCATATTCTTCAATTTCACCACTCGCATTATAATAAGCTACTTTAAATGTTTTAAGACCATCGGCTTTTACCGTTGCGCTTGCAAAAGCAGTCGATTTTTCCATTTCGGCTTCAACAAGTTGCAGTTGCACAATGGGTGCTGAGCCTTTTAAGTTGCTGATAATCCCCTGCAATTCCATTACTGTTTGCATTTTTTCAAAAAAAGCTTTTACTTGAAAGCCTGCAAAAATCAAGAGCAAAAGCCCCGCGATTGAAACTAAAAATTGCAAAAGTTTGAGTATCCAGGAAAAAAAAGTTCCTATTTTCCCAACTACACTTGATTTTTGTTTTACCGCCACAGATGAGCCTTGCGAATAATATGCTTGACTTGCATTTTTTAGCCCTCGTCTCCTTTGCTCTATGGGGACTTCGTTAATACGATACGAATGTGTTTTTCCATCACTCGTAACATAGTTACCATCATAGCGCTGTTTTTGCTTATTGTCCATAGTTGTCATCCTGTGTTATTTCAAGCCCTCCCCTCACACGCAAAAGTAATTGGTATGGGACTTTTCCTTTTGTAGCAACAACATGGGGACTTGAACGAAATGCTTTTTTATCATCTGTCAAATCAAGCACACTTGAATACATCTTTGTTATTTTTTGTACGGTGTTTGCATCGACACCTCGATATATTTCTGGAAAGCCACTGTTATTATATAATTCTGCAATCTGTATACCGTCGATAGCGGCAACAACATCCGAGTAAAAAACTACTGGAAATGCCAATTTTGTTTCACTATCAAATTCTTTTACAATGCAGTCAATAAAAAGTTCTTTGCCCCTAAGGCTGTCTTTTCCCGTGTATACAGTATTCCCCACCAAATCCTTAAAAGAATATTCTATTATAATGTTACTTCCATCTTGCTCTAAAACAAATGTAAGTGGTACAATTTTTGATTTAAGAGCAAGTATTGTATTTTCTTGCCTATTCCGTATTTTATCAAGCAAAAAACACGAAACCAAAATAAGTATAAAAAGAATAAAAATAATCAGTATACCTTTTTTCATTGCGATAAAGATGCCATAAATTTTATAAAATTACAAGGGGTGCATACATAGTCGGTTTAGCGTATTATAGGTTTTGTGCTTTGTGTCTTTCTATCTTGACTTGGTAGATATGGCAACAAGCCGACCCTACACCCGAATATCAATAAGCGAAGAAGTTTCCGAGCTATCAAAAACAGAGCGCTGAGGCATTGTTTTTAAAAGAGAAATTTGTTTGCGTAATCCTGCAAGATGAACCTTTATTTTATCACGGTTTATCTGGTTTTGATGTAGCACGCTTGCTTGCAAACGCTGTAAATCGCTCTTAATTTTTTCCATTTCCTGTTCAGACCTATGGACTTCTATAAAAGAACTATGGGAGCCGACTGCTCCGAACTGCCTGTACATGCTTTCAATCGGGTCAATGACTTTTTGGATGGTTGAGATTTCTGAAATGATAGACTGCTCGAGTTCGGAGTGCTGTACAATTTTATCAACATCTTCTGTAACGATACTTTTTTCCTGTGCTTCAAGCACTTGTAAATACTGCTGAAAGCGTGCTCGTTGTTGTTCAAGCAAAGACTTAAAACGCTTTAATATTAATATTCTTTCAGAAAGTTCCGTTTCACTCATAGGACGAGAAACAGGGATGGATTGTACTTTACCGTTTATCTGTGTTATATTTTTTGAAATTGTATCATTATTTTTCATTATAAACCTCCATTAGCGTGCCACATCTATACTAGAACCAACTTCGCCCTTTTGCGGTACAACTGTTGTACTAATAACTTGTTGCCATGCCTGTCGTAAATCTTCCATCATTCCCTTTACATCAATAAGGGGTTGAACCTGTTTTTTTATATTTGCTTCAAGTAATTGCTGGTTAAAAAAAGAATAAATCGATAATAAATTGCTTGCAATTTCGCCACCATGAGCCAGATCCAATGATGCCATGAGCTCGGTTACAATGTCCTGTACTTTAATAATGCACGAGTTTACTTTTTCTATATCTTTGGCTTGCACTTTTCCATCAGGCATTAAAACAAGGGCATTGCTAATCTGCTTTATTGCTTCATCATATAGCATTAAAATCAAGCTACCTTGACTAGCAGTTTTAATACGAGTTTCCTTATAACTATTGAGTGCTTGACTCTGATAACTCATGGTTCCTCCAATATGCCTTTTAAAAATTACCGTCACTTAAGTGTCGGCAATAAAAAAAACAACTTTAGACTCTCTTTTCGCATGCCAACATAGCAAAGGGGGCCCCTGTACAAACCAATAATACGACAAGTCGGTAACTGTTCCAATGCAATATGAGGGTGGCACTGCTTACCACAAGGAGTGTATTAAAGGCAGCAGAAACAATCCACAGAGAAACCTCAAAAAAGACGCATTAAGGAATCCACACTGTCAAAGGATTGATAGTCGCACCATTTTTATAAACGGTAAAATGCAAGTGGGGACCGGTACTCCTTCCTGTACTTCCCACCGCCCCGATATGTGTATTTGTATATACGTAGGCCCCGGTGCGAGTATATACTGCACTCAAATGCCCATACATTGTCTGATAGCCAGAATGATGCCTGATTATAATATAGTTGCCATACACCGAATTATACCCCACCGAAGTAACCGTTCCTGCAAGTGCCGGGTATACAGGGGTTCCCTTTGAGGCGGCCAAGTCAACACCATTATGAAAACTTCTTGCACCGTTAAAGGGGTCACGCCGCCACCCGTATGCAGATGTAAAGCGATACGAGCGCAATGGTGATAAAAAGAGATCTCCATTTATTTCTTGAAGAGTTGCCCAATCCATTTTAGCGTCAGGCAAAAAAACAACGGAACCTGTCGTTAATGTATCATCTTTGAGTGAATTAACAAGGGAAAATTTTTCTAGCGAAATCTTATAATTATCGGTAACTGAAGTTGCCGTATCTCCATCTTTTACCGTATACACAATCCCCGTTATAGAAGGAATTTTTAAGATTTGCCCAATCTGCAAGGCACGCGTATTTTTTAACTTGTTGACACTAATGATAGCATCCTGGCTTACTCCATACTCTTGGGCTATTTTCCCAACTATATCGCCTTTTTGAACAATGTACACTGAATAGTACAGTTGCGAAAAAGCAAGTGGGTCAATCGCCCCATCAGGCGGAATGGTGGGGAGCATTTTATCGCCACCGCCCATGCCATCCAAACTAACATCAGCACGGTATGCGGCAAAATCTGCCATTCGATGATATGTATGTAGTGTAAAAACACAAAAAAGTAACAAAAGAGAAAATCGTAATATGCGTTTCATATATTTTTATTAAAACCTATTAACTCATACAAGCTCAAAAAAATATCGGCTCATAGTAAAAAAAATTAAGAGCACTTGTAAAATGAGATGATAAAATAGGTAAAACAAGATTGCGCATCCCATTTTTCACAAGGGCCATACCTGTTAGAAACATGTTTGCATCTTTGTATTGTGTACAAACACCACTGCACATTATACAAAATTTTGACAATTAAAACAAGCGTTTTACAGGGAAATCAATTTTTGCAGAGAGTGTGTTTTCTGCATCCACTACTAAGGGAAAGGGACACACTTTTGTTCGAAGCAAAAGGTTTCCCTTTCCCTTAGAATCCCTATCCCTTCCAAAAGCATCGCTTAGGGCTCTGCCCTAAGAACCCGCTTTAGAGTAATAAGTTTCCAGTTATGTTCTATGTAATTTAAGCAAAGCTGATATTTTTAATTCTCGCGCTTACGCACCGTCTACTTCCTGAGTAGACGGGGTTGCTTGTTGCTGCTTTCCCTTAGAATCCCTATCCCTTCCAAAAGCATCGCTTAGGGCTCCGCCCTAAGAACCCGCCTTAGAGTAATAAGTTTCCAGTTATG
>JAFTEH010000102.1 GCA_017453745.1 Spirochaetaceae bacterium | reverse complement strand
CTACTTTCCCTTAGGAACCCTTTCCTTCCTAAAACACGGTACTACTAACCAGTTGCGTGATGGATTTAAGCAACTGGCAAGTTGGCATTTAGGACTTAAGCCAACTTGATCCCTAAAGAACCCGTCTGAAAGTAACAAGTTCCCTGTTATGCTCTATGGAATTTAAGCAAACCTGATATTTTTAATTCTCGTACTTACGCACCATCTACTTCCTGAGTAGACGGGTTTGCTTGTTGCTACTTTCCCTTAGAATCCCTATCCCTTCCCAAAACACGGCACTACTAACCAGTTGCGTAATGGAATATCGCGTAAAAGACTTGATATTTTTCTTAATATACGCACAATGAACTGGGTTAGGAGAAGTATATGTCAACATGTATTATTACTGGTCATGACCTGAGTATTGAAGATGTAGTGGAAGTTGCACGCTCATATAAAAAAGTTGTTCTTTCGGAAGAATCAAAACAAAATATTGCAAAATCTAAATCAATCGTAAATGACATTGTACAAAGTGGAAAACCGACTTATGGAATTTCAACTGGATATGGGGAACTTTCAACGGTCTCCATTAGCAAAGAACAAAATGGACTTTTACAGCGAAACTTAATAGTAAGTCATGCTTGTGCTGTTGGTGAACCATTTGACGAAGATGTAGTACGCTCTATTATGCTTTTAAGGATTAACACCCTCGCAAGTGGCTTTTCTGGCATAAGCCCCGAAGTTGTAAATCTCTTAGTTGATTTATTAAACCATAATATAACACCTGTCGTTCCGAGAAAGGGTTCACTTGGCTCCAGTGGGGATTTGGCAAACCTCGCCCATATTTGTTTAGTACTCTTAGGTGAGGGTGAAGCATTTTATAATGGTAAAAAACTATCAGGAAAAGAAGCACTCCAACAAGCAGGTTTAAAACCTGTTGAACTTTCGGGGAAGGATGGGCTTGCCCTTATCAATGGAACGCAAGTGATGACAGGAATAGGGGCTTTAGCAGTCTATGATGCCGAAACGCTCTTACTTGCTGCAAATATGGGCGCTAGTCTTACCTTTGAAGCCTTTCGGGGCATTACTGCTGCTTTGGACCCACGCATACACGCTGTTCGTGCTCATAAGGGGCAGGCAGAAACCGCTTCGTTTATTTTAAAAATGCTTTCTGGTAGTAGCTCTATTAACACACGAAAATCCGATGTACAAGACCCCTACACTTTACGCTGTGTCCCACAGGTTCATGGGGCTGTTGCCGATGCAATTTCCCATGTGCGTTCTGTTATCGAAATTGAAATAAACTCTGTCACCGATAATCCTATTGTGTTTCCTGATAATTCGGATGTTATTTCTGGTGGAAACTTTCATGGTGAGCCAGTTGCCTTAAACCTCGACTTTTTAGGGATTGCTCTTTCGGAACTAGCAAATATTTCGGAGCGTCGTACCGAGCGCCTTGTAAATCCACAATTAAATGGTGGACTTCCTGCTTTTTTAGTAAAAGATGGTGGGGTTAATTCTGGATATATGATTCCACAATATACGGCAGCCTGTCTCGTAAGTGAAAACAAGGTGTTAGCCCATCCCGCCAGTGTTGACTCTATTACATCTTCAGCAAACAAAGAAGACCATGTCAGTATGGGAACAACGGCAGCGCGTAAACTACAAGTTATCCTCAAAAATGTACGAGATGTTCTTGCTATAGAATGGATGGTTGCTGCCCAAGCCTGCGACTTACGAGGCATTAAAACCTACGGTATGGGTACAGGTCCAATGCAAAAACTCATACGCACCCATGTTCCTTTTGTTGAAACTGACCGTTTTTTTGCAGATGATATAGCGAATATATCGAAACTTTTGCAAAATCGAAAAAACATTGAGCCTATTATCAGTAGTTTCTAAAAACCTATATTTCCTTAGTTTTTAAACTTGTCTTTTTGGACTTGTCTCTAAAAACTAAGGAATGTAGGGACGTTCTAAAAACTCAAAATTTAAAAAGTTTTTAGAGGTTCCCTATAGAATATCTTATAGTTTTGCGGTAAAACTAACGCCTACTTGTAAGCCAATATTGGTGTACGGAGTACCAGAAAACTGAACGATTGCAAAAGAACCGTCAACATCAAAGTTGCCCATTTCAATTCCGATACCAACTGTCGGTGCTAGTTCCTTAAACCCAAGCCTGAGTTTATAGGCTTTGTTAAATTCAAACTCCATACCAAAGGCAAAATCATAGGCAAATGGGAGCGTATGTGGAGGTCCTGTCATAGCCTCTATGCTTGCATTGATAATATCGTTGAGTTCAACCCAAAATATATAGCCCGTAAATGTACGATAATGGGCAGGAATGGGTGGCGCAACCGAAAGCCCTATACTCATATTCGGAAATTTCCAAGGCTGCACGGTCGTTCCCCCTGATCCTTTTTTCATATCATTGTAAGAAGCGTAGTCTGTATGAATAACAATAGTATATAAATCCCGAATACTAAGCCCGAAGCGGATAAAGTTTTTATAATCATACAAAAAACCAACATCAATACCTATTTCAGTATCAAACTCAATAGGGGTATTATCACTGGTCATTATTTTAACATCTTCAAACTCACTTTGTGCAGTACCACTAGGTTTTTCCACTGCTACTGCAAAAAAATCTGTTTTTAATTGAACCCCAAGCGAAATAGTATGGTTTTCGGTTTCATATACATTTCCACCATAGCCCGTTGTTACAAAAAGTTGTTCTCCAAAACGATAGCTATCATTAACTCTATCAAATTTAACTCTTGTATTATTAAAAATCCCTACTGCAAAATTTTCATTTGTAAAGGCAAAAAACAACGGACCATACAAATCGGTAGCAATAACGGCATTTGAGGCAGAAATGTTAGGTGAAAAAGAGCGCGATGCAATTATACTTGATATATACCACTTTCTTTTTAACTCCGCAAAAATAGCAGGATTTGTAAAAAGGGTGTATATCCCATCTTCTTGCGTTACATGAATACCGCCACTTCCATTTTGTCGCGGAAAATTAAAGTCACAAAAGTCATCAGGGGTGCTCTGTGTATAAGCAAACCGCACACCGAACGACAACATCAATATCAAAAACAATACTACCTTATATATCCCTTTCATAAGCAACTCCATAAATAAGGGCACTTCTAAAACTTAATTTTATGTATCTTTAAGATACCCACACGAGCCCCTGAGAATTATACACACATCACGCAAGTATGCAATAGGAATCACATACTTTTACAAAAACACCATCACCGCTTTTTAGCTTATCGGTATTTTTTTCTTGTTTTAAAGGTAATAATACATAGTTTTCGGTCAACACTTTAAGCCCATCAGAAAAATCTTCGACAATACCAAAAAAAGTTTTCCCAATTATCAGAGCCATATAGCTTTTATAGTTTTTTTCTGATAGTGCATTTAAGAGAGCGACCCGTTCGGCAATCGTTTTTTCGGGAACACGCGGTTTAAAATAAAACGCTTCTGTATCTGGACGAGCGCTAAATGGAAAGGCATGGATATGTTGAAATTGCACCCTTGTACATAGTTCAAGCGTTTTTTGAAAATCTTCTTCTGTTTCGCTCGGAAACCCAGCGATAATATCTGCTCCAATAAAAGTATCTGGCTTAACCTTTTTCAATGTATCGCACACTGCCTCAATATGTTGTACCGATGAAGGTCTACGCATGTATTTTAAAATACGCTCACTACCTGATTGCACCGAAAGATGAATATAGGGGCATACTCTTTTATCTGCAAAAACTTCGACAAATTCTTGGTCAATGGCTTCAGGATAAAATGAAGAAATACGAAAATGAATATGTGTTGTCTGTAGCAACAACTGTTTCAAAAGGTCAGAAAAATGTGCACTCCCATCCCTATACTGTGAAACATTAACCCCAGTTAAAACAATTTCATTTTTTCCGGCTTTTTCAATTTCCTGTGCACGCTGTACCACTTTTTTTATTTCAAGCGAAACAGAACTTCCCCGAGCCTTGTGTATTCTGCAAAAAGAACAAGAGCTATTACACCCATCTTGTACCTTAATAGTTGCGCGTGAGCGAAATACAAAATCAGAAGTAGATAATTCAAAAGCATATTGGGGCTTTTCCTTTACATTTGCAACACTCGGATTTTGTCTGTGTTGTCCAAGTAAATGCGTCTTTACCAGCGGAGTAAAAACAGGTTGACCAGTCAGAACAGATAAAGGTTTTTTTTCGTTCTCCGTCATTTGTTTTGTTGAAGGAAGCGTTTGTATAAAGGCATGCACTATTTGCCGTATGTCGCTCCTTTCAGGAAGTGGAATAGTATCAGATATGTTGGTTGTGTCATAAGTACTTTCTTTTATCTTCAGTGATTTTTGTAAAAAATCCGGAAAATATTTTAAAAACCCTTTTTGCATACCGGGAAATGTTACCACGCGCTCATCAATAGATTCGATACGCTTACTTTCAAGTTGGGCATAACAACCACTCACTATAATAATTGCATTTGGAAAAGACTTTAAACTTGAGCGAATAACATGACGACATTTCTGCTCGGCCTTTGTAGTAACAGTGCATGTATTGACAAAGACTATAATAACATGAGCGCTATTATCAGGTTGTGCACATACCCCAAATCCCGCTTTTAAAAAAAAATGAGCGAGCGCCTCTGTTTCGCTTTGGTTTAAGCGACAACCGATATTTTTAAATACTGCGTAAAGCATACAGGTATCGTTTATAACTGTGAAAGCACCCGCAATCGACCATTTTTTGCATCTGTCATATTTTGGTCGAGGGCAAGCGCTCTCTCATAGGCTTGTAAGGCATACCGATATTCTTTGAACTGTTCACGAGCATAGCCCAAGCGTGTCCACCAATAAGCACTCGTTGAATTAAACTGAACGGCAGTCGAAAATGCAATATCAGCTCTCGCGTATGACTTTAACCGCAAATAAATTTCACCTAGAAAATAGTATACAGTTGCTAGACGCGTACCATTCGGTGCATAAATAATATAAGTTTCAAAACTTTTAATTGCTTCGCTATTTCGCCCAAGATAAAAATTTGCCTCCCCTTCTGATTCTAAAATACGGGGGTCATATTGCGAAATAGCTTTTGATTCGGCGGCCCAGCGTAAGGCTTCAGCATATTGTCTATCACCGAGAAGTGCCCACACTAAAACAACATAACTATCAAGATTATTTGGATTTTCCTTAATTTCATTCAAGCATACTTCAATGGCACTTTTATACTGCCCTGCTTGATACATTTTTAAAGCATCTGGTTTTGTTTGTGAAAAAACAGAAAATGTACAAAAAACAACTAAGACACAAAAACTATATATGTATTTCTTTTTAACTATTTGCATACCTGTCTACCTCTGCTATCAGTGTCGGCAATATTACGCATTTACATTACAGTACAGTTTTATTGGCAATCCCGAAAAGTGAAAGTTTTTCGAACTTCCCGTATATAAACCAGATACATGTAAACAAGCAATGTCACTGTTCCTGTAAGCACTTCTAAAAACTCTCTACCTGTCGGCAGATAGGAAGTTTTCAGAGGTTCCCTGTAGATATATTTCCACTGAATGCACATTGTCTTTCTTTTAGTGTTGCATTGTGCATGCCCCTGAAAAAAAACAACCAGGCTCTAAAATCACTTCGGGGGAAGTAATGTCTCCCGTAAGGTGCCCCGATGCATAAATATTTACACTTGTACTTGCTGTAATATTTCCGATAACATGCCCTTTAACTATAACCCTGTCTGCATAAATTGTTGCCCTGACATCGGCTGTTTCCTCAATCGTTAAATCGTTATTTGATTCAATTTTACCAGAAACTTTTCCCTTAATCATCAGCGGTTTTGAAAATTGAATAGTTCCATTAAATTCTATATCGGTTGCCAGTACCGTATCATAATCATCTTCATCGAGATCTGCTAAGTTATATTTTTCATTTATCGACATTCTTACATTATCAAAAATTTTACTTGTTAAGTCAAGAGGTTTGTATTATGGCTAATATGGGGCTGCTTGTCATGCAGGACTTGCATTTTAGTAAAAATATTCTATAATAAAAAACATGAGTGAATACATTACACCACGGGTTTTAAAAGGCTTTAGAGATTATTTACCTCAACTTGAAATAAAGCGCCAAGTATTAACCGAAACACTACGCTCTACTTTTCGCCGATATGGATTTATACCTATTGATACACCTGCACTTGAATATACAGAAGTTTTATTACGAAAAAGCGATGGGGAAACCGAAAAGCAAATGTTCCGCTTTACCGATAATGGTGGGCGCGATGTTGCTTTGCGTTTTGACTTAACGGTTCCACTCGCACGCTTTATCGCCGAGCACAAAAATGAACTTTTATTTCCATTTAAACGCTATCACATCGCTCCCGTTTGGCGTGGCGAAAAACCGCAGGCAGGGCGCTTTCGGGAATTTATACAATGTGACTTTGATATAGTCGGAGTAGACAATAGCGAATCAGATTACGAAGTTATTCATCTTATCGCCGAAAGTTTTATTGCTATGAATATCCAAGAAATAAGCATACATATTTCGCATCGTGGCTTATTTAATCGGTTTTTGGAAATCTTAAACATTCGTGAAAAAAGTGAAGCAATTTTGCGCACTGTTGATAAACTCGCAAAAATTGGGAAGGATGAAGTTGCTCGTTTACTTTCAGAACTCTGTTCTAAAGAAAAAGCAGAGCGCATCCTTGATTTTATTACTATCGGGAAAAGTGAATCTTCCAACGATAAACCGCTCGGCTTTTTAGAAGCTGTCGAAAAGATAGAAGCACTTACGCAAGGTGTTTCTCCAGAAAGTACTCGGTTACGAGAAGTATATGCTCTCCTTGAAGCAACGGGCAAACAAAATTTTGTTGTTTTTGATCCTTCTATTACGCGTGGACTCGATTATTACACAGGCATTGTATTTGAAACTTTTTTAGACAAACTTCCTGATATTGGCTCGGTTTGTTCTGGAGGGCGATATAATAATCTTGCCCACCTATACACAAAGGAGCATGTTCCCGGTGTAGGGGCATCGATAGGTCTTGACAGACTGATAGCGGCAACAGAACAATTACACATTTTAACTGATAGAACTTGTTTTACAAAAGCGCTCATCTTTTATGAGTCAGGTCTGTCATCTACTCTCATGTATACACTGGCAAACTTTTTAACGAAGCACGGAGCCCCCACTGAAGTATTTTCTGAAAACAAAAAAATCACTGCACAGTATGCATGGGCCGAAGCTAAGGGAATTCCCTATGGGATTTTTTTAACTGAAGCATTTGAACCGAATATTGATTTAAATACCCTTTCTATTTCGGTAAAAAATCTTTTAACACGCGAACAAACGAGCATGTTAGTTTCAGAATTTTTACTAAAAGTAATTGGAGCGCAGTTGAATGTTAAGTCGGGCGAAAATTCACTTTCAGAATTTTTACTAAAAGTGATTGAAACTTAAAACACTAACAACACGAGCATAAAGGATATACCGTATGAAAATAAAAAATGATTTTACTGTAATGGAAATGATGATTTTTTTTTGGGATTCTGTTTCAGAGCGAGAAAAGGTAAGCGATGAATATTTTGATTCAATAGCTGAAAGACCTGAAATGAAGGTTTTGTATAATGATGAGTTTTCAAAACGCTCTGTTTCCAAAGTACTCTCTGCTATTTCAAACAGGGAAAGACTAAACGATAGGACAAAACTTGAAAGTCGATTTTGGAATAATAACATGCGCCTACTTGAGGACCCTCTTATGAGACAAGCACTCATCAGCCCCATAAAACAACTTTCCTTTGAGGCGCTAGAACAAAAATATGCTCTTGATGGTCAACTTACCTGTATATTTATTCCTGGACATACAGATGAATATTATAAAGATGGTAACACCGTGTACATTAACTTTTTTAACCTTTTTAATGACTTTGAAAATCCTGAAAAAGTTATGATGGACGGTCGCCCATTTATGGAGCGTATTTCGGAAATTATTGAACTGTGTATTTCTACATAACTTAAATACTATGAGGGCAATACCTATTTTTATAGAATGCTCTCATAAAAAAGTGGACAAGTACTTGACTTTTTTTTTATTTTGTATATTATGTGTAGCCAACGGGATGTAGCCTAGTGGCTAAGGCGTCTGCTTTGGGAGCAGAAGATCGGGGGTTCAAATCCCTCCATCCCGATTTGAGGGATCGTAGCTCATCCGGATAGAGCAACTGCCTTCTAAGCAGTAGGTAGGGGGTTCGAGTCCCTCCGGTCCCAGCCGTTACTACTCGGTTATGTTACTGGCAGTGTCAACAATCAAAAATGGAACAACTTGAAGAAATCACCAATTTAGCACTAAGGGCTGGGCGTATTGTTTGCGAAAGTTCTGGTGAAACATACAGAGCCGAAGAAACTATTTCAATTATCGCACATTCGCTCGGGGCTGATATTGTCGAACCCTATGTAATCCCTACCGGTATTATGCTGTATACTGAAATGAAAGATAAACAAGGTATGTTGCATACAGCCACTCGGGTTGCTCGAATCCGAAACCGAACGACAAATCTTGGAAAAATCAGTCTGGTAAATGAACTTTCGAGAAATATCGCTCTCAATCACGAACATGTTAAATATGAATCGATTGAATCTAATATTTCCGCTATCAATAATATAAAACCTCATAATGCACTCTTTTCGGTACTAATTGCAGCCGTAAGTAGCTGCCTATTTACCATTATGCTTTCGGGCACTTACCTCGATGCTCTTGTAGCAGCCGCTTTTGGCACTATTATGAGAATAATTTTATTTTTATTAGCGCCACTCAATCTTTCAAGTTTTATCACTTCAGTGATTGGTAGTTCAATTATTTCATTTTTGTCAAGTTTATTGTTTGAGTTAGGCATACACCTTAACTATACAGCCATCAATATCGGCTCAATCATGTATCTTATGTCAGGGCTTGCTATGGTCATTGCTATTAGAGATATTATCGGTGGCGATTATCTTTCAGGTATTACTCGTGCAACAGAAGCACTCGTTATAGCACTGAGCGTTGGGCTCGGTGGGGTATTCGGCTTTATCGTATTTCCAAATACAATAGCTCGCAATGGCATCACCCATATTGTAACAGACCCGTTTCTGTCTTTTATGCTTGCGGCATTAGTTACTGCAACATTCGCTATGCTTTTTTATGTAAAAAAACGCTTGCATATATTTTTAACGGCGATTGTTGGGGGAATTGCTTGGTTGCTGTATATTGTGTTATTACGCTGTGAGTTTTCAAATATAACAGCCGTTTTTTTAGGCTCGTTTTCGGCAGGTATTATTTCTGAAATTTTTGCTCTTCTATTTAAAGCCCCATCGACCGTATTTTTTATTCCTGCTCTCATTTCATTTGTACCTGGCGGAAGTATGTATGCTACCATGTATAATGCAGTACTCGAAAATTATTCTGAAGCCTTGCAATCGCTCCTTGCGACCATTTCCATTGCAGGCTCGATTGCCCTAGCCATTGCATTTGCGACAACGATTGCACGACTTATCGCTGCATACCGACGAAAAATATATGCCTTTCGTTTTAAGTTTATAAAGAAAAATACTAAGTTTTAAAACACTATCTAAATCTCTGTTATATAGTGAACATACTCAATCGTTGATAGTGCTTCAATTATTTGTTTATGGGTTTTGTATTTTTTTAATTCATCGCTACTTATTGAAATTGCTATAGAATACACACTCAATCCAGAATTTTTGTAAGCGGGATTTAGCTCAATAGAATCTATAGTGAGGCCGAGTTTTCGTATTGTTGTAATAAAGTTTTGTAAATTAAGTGGATTTTTTAGTTCAAGATGAATTTCAAAATGATTGGAACGATCCTTTAAGTATGTTTCAAATGCTGGTAAAACTGACAAAACAGAAATGAGTGCGATAAAACATGCGAGGGCAATCGTGTACACCCCACTTCCTACTGCCACCCCAATAATACAGGTAGTCCAAAGTGCAACTGAAGTTGTCAAGCCCATCATCTGTTTGCGCGAATCAAAAAAAATTGAGCTACGCGCAATACGCACAACTGATATAATAGCCGCTATTGACAAAAGTCGCATAGGCATTTCAAGGAATGTATCGAGCAGACTTGCGACTGTTCCTGCAATCGATACGATAATGAATGTTCGTAAACCTGCCGAATGTCGCTTGACAGAACGCTCCCAACCAATGAGCGCTGAAAAAAACACAGAAACGAAAATACGAAAAACAATAGACGCTAGTGTAATACTACTTGCCCAAGAACCTAAAAGAAATGCAATGTTATCTTCCATAGAAATTATCCTTTTTCCTCATCTGCACCGAGCGATTGAATTGAACAGTTTTCAGCAGCTTCCGTATATGCAAGTTCTGCCTCATTGACAGGATATAACGGAAGTTCCTCTTGTATTTTTTGAATTCGCTCAATCAATAGTTCTATTTCTGTTTTTTTTCTACCTTCATCATCTACTTCGGGAATTTTCACAACATCCTCAAGATTTGAAGTATATGAATGTGAAAGATATAATGACAATTTTGCTGAGGCAGGTCCTATCAGTTCATACAGTACACTTGATGCAAGTATTATTGTCTGTAGAGCCTTCCCTGTTTCTCCACCGAGTATACGCGCTGCAAGTGCTGAAAGCCCAATTACAACCCCTGCCTGTGGAACTAAAGCAAGACCTAAAAAGAGACGCACCTGTTTTGTCTCTCGTGCAATAAGGCTTCCGAAAAATGCTCCGAGATATTTTCCTATAATACGCAATGCAAAGTACACCACGCTTACAACAATAAGCGGAACACTACCAATACTACCCATTGGTTTTACAAGTGCTTGCAAATCAAAAATCATCCCTGAGCGCACAAAAAATAACAATAAAAGTGGTGGGCTAAAATATTCAAGTTGCTTAAACAGTTTATCATCATTTGTCACATTACTATATGTCATGCCCATTACCATACAACCCAAAAGTGGAGATAAATTAAGCATCTCACACAGACCACAAAATGCAAATAACAACGCTATTGCGATTATTAACCGATTATCTGTTGAACGCTTTGAAGTCAATAAACATTTTAGCAGTAAACCAAAAATAAAACCTAAGCCTATAACAAAAAGATTAAAAAAAAGAGGTTTTGCAATTTCTAAAAGAAAATGCGCCCCACCAACATGAGTATTGTTTGAAAAATACAATGCAATGGAAATAGCAATGCTATATGCGATAATACCAATGACATCATCAAAAGCAACTACTTGTAAAAGCATATCAACAAAATGCCCTTTTGCACCTAACTGTCGAATGGTAAGCATCGTTGATGCAGGAGCCGTGGTAGCACCAAGCGCAGATAGTATGATTGCAAAACTTATTTCTATTTTAAGTATATGATATGTTACAACAAAAATAAAAAGAGAAGCAAGCAGCGATTCGCATAGTGTAATTAAAAAAACGGAAACAAAATTTTTCCGTATTGTGTGCATTTTAAAATATTGTCCAACACTAAATGCTATAAAAGCAAGTGCAATATCTGGAAGGAAATCCATGCCGTCTATAATATGAGTAGGAATTATATTAAAAACACAAGGACCAATTATAATACCAGCAATAATATATGCTGTCACATTCGGCAATCTTATTTTTTTTGTAAAACGCGTAAACAAAAAACCAACAAAAAGAATAATTGCAATCGAAATAATTACTACAGAAGAATTTTTTACAGTCTCGCTATTACTATACATCAGTTGAAACATAATACTAATCACTATTATCGGTAGATTAAGTGTTCATTTAAAAATGTTTTTATATCATCAAACTATTATTTGCTATTCATAACATGAATACCCTTCCATGTTGACTTAGGTGCTATTTCACGATAATGCGCAATCCGTTTTAAAAAAACCTTAGACGGTGCATCATTATACATATCTCGACATTCAATAAAATACTGTTCAGCTTCGTCCCATTTGCGACGACGATAATAGTATAATCCATTTTCAAACAGTTCTTTTATTTCATATAGTTTATCGGACGCATCATCAACAGTTTGTAGAATTTCAAAAATGCGTTGTGGTTCTTGTCTTCCTTTAACCATAACAGTGTCAAGTTCTCTACATACAAAAGTACCATGTAAATTTTCGTACACCGCTTCTGAAATAATAGACTTAGAACCGTATTCTTTGTTAGCACTTTCAAGTCGTGATGCAATGTTTACTGTATCGCCTATAGAAGTAAAATCTTTACGAGTTTTCGCACCAATAGAACCAAAAACAACTTTTCCTGTATGTATTCCGATACCGATAGCCACAGGTGGAACGCCATCTTGCTTTGCGCGCTGTTGTTCTTGCCGAATTGCTTTACGGATTTGCATTGCAGCACGACAAGCGTTTATTTCTTTTTTAGGACCAGAAAAAAAAGCCATTACCGCATCACCCACATATTTATCAATATCGCCATCGTTTTCAAAAATAATTTTTGTTTCAATATCTAGGTAATGATTAAGAATAGGCACAACATCTTTTGCTGGTAATGTTTCACACATACTAGTAAAGCCACGAATATCCGTAAACAAAAAACACAAGTTTCTTGATGTGGCTTGTCGCTTGACAGTTTTTTCTGCTCGTTGAATTGTATGAAACGAAACATAGGGAAGCATACCCTTAACGAGTGAAACAAAATAATTTACTTCGTTTGATAAGTCTTTAACCTCGTCATTAGTCCAAACACTGTCATCAAATGTAAGTCGTTTAGTTTCAATGTTAGCACTACCAGCAAGCATATCATTTAATATATTAGATGTTTTCTTCACGCTTCCACATAAAAAAATAATCGGATTCGCAATAAAGTCAGCAAGAAAAATAGCAATGATAATTGTAAAATAAAAAAACACAGCAGAAATAGCAATAACAAAAACTTTTGCCTGAAAATAAGGCCTGTCAAGAATTGCTTCCTTATACCGAACAACCGAAAACCCAATGAGCTTTTGCACTCCACTTTGTGTTATTATAATTGGATGCACATACATATATGTTCCAGTATCGGCAATATAAATCGGTTCAAGTTTTTTTGTAGGACTTTTTGAATGTTGCATAAATAGTGCTGCGTCATTACTTGTGATACGCTTTTCACCTTCAGGAATTTCTTTAACACGACCTACTGCTGTTGTATATGAAAATATATCAAAATCGGGAAGTTGTGTAGAACTGTCAATTTCGTCAACAGGAATGTAGTTTTTATTACTCGTAGTGATAATATCGACACGCTCACAAGGAAAAGATGCCGAAGCATTTGTTTTACGCAAGCCCTCAAGGTACGAACTAATCTTAGCATTAAGTCCATCTGAGTATGTAAAAATTTCAGATGTCTGTTCTGCAAGATTCGCCCCTGTTGTATTGATAGTTTGTGTAAGTAAAGAGCGATAGTTATTCAAATCAGTATAGATAAAAATAAGCAAAATAATTGTAATTGTTAAAACGATAACAACAGAAATTTTTGTTTTAACATGAATCCGAAGTCTTTTGAGACCTGCGTATCCTTCGTTTATTTTAGTACGCATTTTATCTGCAAAGTTTTTTGTTGTTGTCAGTACTGATTCACTTTTTTCAATAAATTCTTTTTGTTCAGTTTTCTTCTTAGTGAGTTTTTGGTGTTTTGCCACAGCACGATTTTTTTCTGAATGATACAAAAGTTCATCGTACTCTGCATTTAAACTCGTCTTAGATCGTATTGATACAATTCCAATTATTACAAAAAAAAGGTGAAAAACAAATGCCAAGACAAATGCAAAAATAATATTTTTACTGAGTGCATAAAACCATAATGGAGTATTCGCATGTGCAATAACACCAGACACAGCGCATATTAAATATACAGATAAAGCAACAAAACATGCTATGTACAAAAAGACTTTATGAATCTTCAGTATAAAAAACGATAAAATGATGAGCAAAGATACTATCGGCAATAAAAATAAAAAAATACAGCAGATATAAAATGCCGAAAACTGTAGTGGTTGCACACTAAATAAAACAGTCAATGGATATAATAAAAGCGGAGTTGATTCAGTATGCAACAAATCAATCTGCATCATTGAAAATGGCATTATCATTAAAATTGTCAAGACAATTAAGCTAAGTATCTTAAATGTATATGGAGAATGAATGATTCCTTGTACCAACACAGTTAATTTAGCAAAAACTTTCTTTATCATATCTATACCTTAATAATTATAGCAATCGTCAAAAATCTATTTTTAATTCCGCTAAAAGTTCTAAAACGATATATGACAAAAACATCTACTGGGAACCTCTAAAACTTTTTAAATTTTCAAGTTTTTAGAAGTGCCCTACTGTTTTAGAACTTCACCGTCTAATAAGTATATAATAAGTATAGGGAGAAAAAAATAAAAATCAAGATACTGCTTATAACATCAGATAAAACTTCTCCCTCTATTATTTTAGTGCTTCAGTATAGTATCATGAATATGCTTTTTTGCATCTTTTATAAAACTCACAATAATCAATACAATAACAAGACCGATTGGAAAAGCGGCGATTATTGATACTGACTGAAGGTTTGTCATACTACTTTCATTAAAAATTAAAGCAATCGGTAAGAGTATTAAAAGTATTGCCCAAAAAAATTTCATCTTTGATGATGGACTTTCATGCTCATTAATTGTTTTATATGAATATGCAGAAGCAACCAAAGTTATTGAATCAAATGATGTTGCATAGAAGGCTATCATTGCAGCAATCAAAAGCCCCAATACAATTTGATAATATGGCAATGTCTTAATAATTTCTACAACAGTATGATAGAGATTTCCAGTTGATTCATAAAATGCAAATGCATTAAAGTTTCCAAAAATATGAGTTGCCAAACCATAGTTACCTAAAATAATAAACGATACAAGTGTTGCACTCATACCAAAACAATACGAGCCAAGTATAATTTGCTTTATCGTACGACCACGAGAAATACTTCCCATAAAAAATGGAGAGGCAACACACCAAACGAGCCAATATGCCCAATAAAAAATTGTCCAGTTCTGTGGAAAACTATTTTCTCGTAACGGATCAGTATATGTACTTAAACTTACAAACTTTTCGAGTACAAGCCCCAAAGATGCAAACCCTGTTTCAATAATATAAAAGAAGTGTCCTCCAAAAAACAACACATACAAAAGCAATGCTCCAAAAAGATACATACATGATTTTGCAAGATAGCTTACACTCTTCATTCCTGTTATAACTGCAAATGTATAAATAAAACAAATGAGCAATAGTATTGCAATGGTAAGATATTTTGAATCGGGGATTCCTAAGAGCTCAGTAATCGAAGCAGAAAGAAGCGGAGTTGCAACACTGAATGTTGTTGCGGTTCCTGAAATCAAAGCGAATACTGCAAGCACATCAATCATTTTACCAGGAAACATGTCTGTATACTTACCAAGAATTGCTCGACAACTTTCTGAATATTTTTGTTTGTTGCATCCGCGTACATACAACATAAAACCAAAACATGCTGCTAACACTGCATAAAAACTCCAGGGAATAGGTCCCCAATGAAAAAGCGTAATCGTTGTTGCCCAGTCTTGCACTGAACCCAATTCTTGAACACGTGCATCTTGCGCATAGTAAATCCATTCACAAAACGAATAAAACAATATATCAGCGGCCAAACCACAGGTAAAGATAAGTGAGCCCCATGTAAAAAAAGAATACTGAGGTTTTTCGTCCTTGCCTCCAAGTTTTATTTTTCCAATATCTGAAAATGCAATATAGAACGATATAATCAAAATTCCTAATCCAATAATAAGATAGTATACACCAAGTGTATCGCCTAAAATAAATCGAATCTTTTCGATTAACCGAGTAGAAACATCAGGTGACACTACAAAAAAAATACACAAAATACTTATGCAGATAAATGGTATAATTGTTGTAGCAATATCAATACGCCTTTTTGGTTTTATTTCATTCATACAAATACTCCTTATAGAATGTGCTCTGTTTATAGTTTCGTTTCAAGTTTTTTCAGTTCATCAATAGTATCCACTTCAATGATGTCATTCACTTTAATAGGATACACAGTTAAATCAAAGATATTTAAATGGCTTAAAGGTACATCGTCCCAATAAATATCTGTTTGTTTATGTTCAATAAATTCTTTTTCAATAAGACGCGCAAGTTTTAAACCATCAGATTTTGTCCATCGCGAAATACTAAAAAGTTGCCAGCCCTGTTTTCCACCTCTTCGTGAATATGAGGTAACACGCATATTTTCGTTCACTGTCAATATCCACTCATTGGTATCAGTTTCAGTCCAACAAACGCTGTATCCTGAATGATCAAAGTTTTGATGCAAGATATTTTTATTATAAATAATTTGGTCTCCGTCAAGAATTATTACATCATCAATAAAATCCCTTGCAACAAAAAGTGATGAAATATTATTAGCAGTCTTGTAATATGGATTTTCAATAAGCCTAATGTCAGGTTTATCCTTAGCCCATTCGTAAAACTGTTCTTTAAGATGCCCTATGACAACTATAATTTCGTGTATGTTATTTTCGTGTAAAGCAGAAACAATGCTGTCAATCATCTTGATACCATCTACCTGAATCAGCGGTTTCGGGGTAATATGTGTGAGCGGTTGTAAACGAGAGCCGATTCCCGCAGCCATTATAATTGCGCGCTTTATATAGTTCATATATTTTCCTTATACGAGTTGTGAATGAGATAAAAGTTCAATTTCCTTTTTTGCAATCTTATAGTATTCTTTTGCATATCGATATTGCTTTAGTGAATACTCACCGAATTCTACACCAAGTTGTTGTTTGTATTGACACCAATTACTCCATAGTAAGCCACAGATAGAAATATAACAGTATATTTTTGTACGAATAATTGGTTGACAACTATTTTCAAAATAGATATTTATTAACCGGTCAATATATTTTTTTTCGTCATACAAAGCATAAATACAAAACATCGCAATATCAACATGTGGGTCCTGCATCGCAGCATATTCCCAATCGATAAGTTGCACCTTAATTTTTTTAGTATTTGCATCAGCATAAAACAAAAAATTGTCTGGAACGGCATCAATATGTGTCAAACACCATTCACTCTTAAGTGATTCAATAAAAGGTTTTAAACTCAAGCAATTTTTCTTTGTCAACTCATAATCATAAAACATTGGTGCATCATTCCACAATGATTCATAAAAGTTGATTTTAGAAAAAATATCAAACTCATGTTTTACCTGAATTTTCATAGAATGAAAATCCCTCAATTTTGACATACACTGTTTTAGATCATTGACACTATACGGATCACAACAACGAGCATTTTGTATAAATCGAGATATTTTCATACCATTCTTTGCATTGATATAAATGAGATCATCACAAATGTTTTTACCCTTGATAGTACTGTAAACTATCTGTTCATTTTTTCTATCAATTAAGTCGCTTGTTCCTTCTCCTGGTATCCTCATTATATATTTATTATCATTCACCATAAAAGTATATGAGCGATTTGTCATACCTTTTTTTAGGGTCGAAATATAATGTATATCTTCAATTCTACAATTCAGTGTACCGCATATCACCGAAATCGATTCATTTTTTAATTCTTCTGAATAGCTGTCAAGATCACGAAGGTCTTCATACGAGTTTATTTCGATTATATCATTTACACCTACTATTTTTGCATTAACAAAAATTCCAGAAGAAAAAAGAGCATCTTCCCAAAACGAATCTTTATACTTAACATCCATACAACATTTTTTTATTGCACTCACCAAGAGTTCACTATCTTGTTTAGATATAAAAGCAATACCGATAGGAATATTCCCAATGTTCTTTTTTTTATTATATTTAATCTCTTGCATACTTGAAACATGCATATAACTTTCAGATTTTAAACTATCATTAACAAGATACCAAGAAGGCAATTCGTATTGGTTAAATGGATTTACTCTACAATATAAATCACAAGGACAAATATACGAATTTCCAATAAACGCAGTTGCACATGCTAATGAATATAAATTGTTTTTTTCACTATAATGTTTGTTATATATGAGCCTAACACCATACTTGTCAATGAGGTATTCAAACATTTCTTTCAGATAACCGACAACAATGACAATATCTTTAACACCCACTTCATGCAGTTGTTCAATGAGCCTTTCTATTAAGGGCTTGCCCGCAATGCTCAAAAGCGCTTTTGGTTTTGTTTGGTTTATTGGCACCATCCTTAAACCATACCCAGCCGCAAGGATGATTGCATTTCGTGGTTTGCTCTCGTCCAAAAGTGAAATACCTGCACTCGTGAGTTTATATTCATCAGTAATAAGATGTTGTAATTTTAAGTTTTGTATAATCTTATTTATCAAACCAAGTGAAACCTGCAACCGACTACTCATCTGCCTTTGATTACTCGGTGTTAAATCTTGCAATAGTCTAAGAGTATCAAATTCAAGCTTGTTCATCAATTATAGTATATCATATTTTCATGAACATTGCAAGTACCTCGTCTCTCTTTTTATAAAAATTCGCAAACCAAATTTCAAATTACTGTGCTTATTTTTACTTACTCGTTACTACTTGAAAAACTTATTAAAATTCGTATCGTTTTAGTGTGAGTAATGGGTATCTTTAAAAACTTTTTGTCTGCCCTGCTTATAGCCTACCACCTGATGGCAGTCAGGACAGGCAAGCGATAGGTAAACAGTTTTTAGAGATTCCTTTGAAAATGCGATGTTTGGAACCGTGTAATTTCAAGGCTCCAAACACTACACTCTAAAAAATTTTTAAAATTTTGAGTTTTTAGGAGTGCCCTATACTTTTACACTTAAAGAGGTTTTCTATGAACTTTATTTTTTTGGGACCGCCAGGAGCTGGAAAGGGAACACTTGCGTTTGAAGTTGCTAAATCAGCATCTATTCCACATATTTCTACTGGCGACATTTTTCGTCAAGCTATCAGAGACAAAACGGAACTTGGTCTCAAAGTAAAAGCAATTATCGATTCAGGTGCTTTAGTCAGTGACGAAATCACTACTGCGCTCGTTGCTGAACGACTAAAGGCAGATGATTGCAAGAATGGCTTTATCCTTGATGGTTTCCCTCGAACTATCCCACAGGCAGAAGCGCTCGCTCAACTTGTTACAATCGACAAAGCTATCAACTTCGACATAAGCGATGAAGAAGTTATCAAAAGGCTATCGGGGCGTAGAACATGTACCAGTTGTGGAAAAGTGTATAATATTGTTAGTATGCCTCCAAAACAAGAAAACTGTTGCGACGCATGTGGGGCTGCACTTATCACGAGAGATGACGACAAACCTGAAAGTATCAAAAAACGACTTGAAGCATACCGAAACCAAACAGCCCCCGTCATTGATTTTTACCGAAATGCACATATTATCTGTGATATAGATGCTCGCCCACCATCAGGGCAAATACTAGATGAATTTAAAAAACTTTTTTCAATCTAGAGATGTATCTTGCAGTTTTATGGCAAAAAACAAATCAAGCAATCTCTAAAAGTCAAAAAAGATGAGTTTTAGAGATTGCCAATCGCGCAATTACACGCTTTTGTCGTTTTTTTTATGTAAGGCATGGAACTGGTTATACAATGCCACTATATCTTAAGGGAACCGCTAAAAACTCATCGAGATGCTTCGTTGCCCTGTCACAGTTTTTAGCGGTTTCTTTGAAAATGCGAGCATATAGATAAACGACAGACTGAGTTAAAAATACGGCATTCCCCATCAGATATAGAAGCATGACAGTTCGGCACAGTATTTTCGGCAGATTTTACGACACAATTCTTGCGCTCAAAAACTAATTTCACTTACTCCATAAGTTCTTGCAACCTTGAAACGACTGTGCCGTTTTGGTCGTAGGCATAAGTAGTTTGTTGCAAAACAGTAAAGAGTGCATCAACGCTTTTAATCATAGTTGCAATTTCGCCGTTGACCACTTCGGCTGTCTGTATAAGCTTTGCAAAGTTTTCCATAGTGGTTTCTTGGGATTCGCTTAAGTGCTTGCTTTCGGTTTGTACATTGACAAACTCTTCACGCATGGAGTTAAGGTTTTTAGAAATAGCTGAACCTTGTTCATTAGTAATGGAAATAAAAGAAGTAATCTCATTGAGTATTTCTTCAAAGTGGTCAACTTCAGTGTTGATTTCGGTAAAACTTTTTTCCATTTCAGAACTAGCCGTTACAGTGTCAGTGATGGAAGTGTCAATTTGTTTGATAATTTCAATAATCTGTACGGACTCTTTCGCCGCGAGTTCGGCTAAGTGTCTAATTTCGCCAGCAACAACCGCAAAGCCTTTTCCTGCTTCACCTGCGTGGGCGGCTTCAATAGCAGCGTTCATCGCGAGAAGGTTGGTTTTAGAAGCAATGTTACTAATAACCTTATTCGTTTCAGCTAAGAGTGCAGATTTTGTTGAAATGCTCTGTATAGTTTCAGCCATGTTTGTAAGGTTCGTTTTACTCGTCGCATTGCTTTTAGAAATTTCGTTAAAGTACTTTTGAGCATTTGTAAAACTCAAAGTGAGTTCGTCGGTTTTGGTAACTAGTTCGGTAACATTGCTAATAACTGTTTCGAAATTTTGTTGCTGGCTGTCAAGCGCTCCATCAAGCGACTTAAAAAAACTTTGCATTGTATCAGAAGATTCTTTAGTTTCATCGACAATTTTATCTTGTATCGTCATTTCTTGTTTTACTTTGTCAATACAAGTGCTTATTCCATTTACAGTGGTAGAAAGGTTTTCATTAGCATCTTGCAATAACTTTTTACCAGTTTGTAAGTTTTTTACAGAATCTTTAATTTGGTCAAGATGGTGGTTAATCTTTTGTGAAGATTCTTCTAACTTTTGAGCAGTAGTTTGTGCAATCATTTTTTCTTTATAGTGATTATAGCTTTGACCAATGTCATACATAAGTGCAAAAAACAAGATACCAAGTGAAGTGAGCCCAATAGAACCTCGCCTAAAAACCATAGCATCTAGTAAATCATGAGTTCCACAAAGAATAAGCACGGTCATGCCTAAGATAATAAAATAAATTCCTGGCACCTTTTTCAGTGTAATCTTAATAATAAAGTAAATAATAAAAAGTATTTCTAAACCTAAACATATTTGCTGTACAATCAAAATACGCGTGAAAACACTCATTGGGTAGAATAGTGAAATAAGAACAAATACAAAGGTAACAATGAAAAAGGGATATATAATATAATTTTTAACAAAGCCCTTATAGGTATTGGTAAAGGTCAACATTAAAAATAATGGACCTAAGCCCAGTGTGATATATTCAATACGAAGATCAATCAAAAAGCCCACATCAATTACAGTTCTTAGCACATCCGAGCCCGTTGTAGCGATTCGTAACATAAAGGCTAAAACAAAAAGCACATAATACAATGAAGCGCTCCCACTCACTTTAAGTGCATAAAGCACGAGCGTTGAAATAATGAGCGCAAACCCAAAACCTATAACAAAGGTTTCAAATGTCCGCGATCTTAGTAAACGCTGTTCCATCCACTTGTAGTTGCAAATGGTTACTGGATTGACCATTCCACTGTTGACATGTTCAAAGTTTGCTACTTGAACAGTAAGATTTATTTCATCAGCACCTACTGGTATTTTAGTAAGATTTGAGTTAAAGTCTGGGATAGAAGTTTCCTTGCTTGTGCCTACTTTACCAAGCTGAAGGACTTCTTCACCATTGATTAAGACTTTGCAAGAACTGTACTGGAATGGTACATAGATACCTAATGGTGTATCAGTTTTGGGTAGGATAATTTTACAAGAGTAAGTTGCATATCCGTGCCGTGTATAACCGTGAGAAGTCCAGTCGCTCGGCACTGTTATGGTTTTTGAAGTTTCCTCTGGGGTAGTGAGTAATTCGTTAAAAGAAAATCCCCATTCACCGGTAAGCGAAATTTGCTGTTTTTTAGTAAAGTCCCAATTAGAAATGTCCAGTTTTTTGGCTCTGACTAAAACATCTTGTGCATATACATTTAAGCTAAGAAACAGAAACATCAGAAGTATAAAAAATCTTTTCATGTATAGTTACCCACTGTGATTTTACTAAATTTCGAAGACAACTTTTTGTTTTATTAAGAGTTTTTCTATTCCGTCACAAAATAGTCTAACCAAATGGATACAAAAAAGTTACAATAAAATGTTCATCAAAATGTTATTGTACTGGTTTGTTATAAGTCGCAAAATTTTGTCAGAATATGGGAAAAACGACAACACAGTCATTTGCGAGTGAGTATAACGATAGCTCCATCATTGCGAGCGATAGGAAAGCGCTTTATCGTTCACAGCCAAAAACCGAGCGAGATTGTTTCGACCGCAACAACGAGGAAAACTCAGTCATTTGTAGCGATGTGGAATAGTTTGTAAGCGCTTTCCAACAACAACATTCGACATCAAAAAACAAGCATTGACTTCCGTATATTTTAGGTTATGTAAATCAATTTTTAATATGAACAACGAGTTTACGAGTTAATCTTGGCTAAATTATAGATAGGTATCAAAAAGTTATACATTAAAAATATCAGATTTGCTAAAATTACATAGAGCATAACTGGGAACTTATTACTTTCAGGCGGGTTCTTTAGGGCTCAAGTTGCTTTAATCCATTACGCAACTGGTTAGTATTGCCGCGTTTTAGGAAGGTAAGGGATTCTAAGGGAAAACCCCAATAAACAAAACCGTCTACACGGATGTAGACGGTGCGTAAGCGCGAGAATTAAAAATACCAGATTTGCTTAAATT
>JAFTEH010000101.1 GCA_017453745.1 Spirochaetaceae bacterium | reverse complement strand
ATACTAAGGGAAAAGACACCCTTTTGACCGAAGCAAATGCACTTTGAAAAAACATCCTTGTTTTTTCAAAGTGGCCGAGAATTAAAAACATATTATGTTTTTAATTCTCGCACTTATGCCCCGTATACATCGTGTATACGGTTTTGCTTGTTGGTGCTTTCCCTTAGAATCCCTATCCCTTCCAAAAACATCGCTTAGGGCTCTGCCCTAAGAACCCGCCTTAGAGTAATAAGCTCTCAGTTATGCCCTATGGAATTTAAACAAACCTGATATTTTTAATTCTCGTGCTTGCGCACCGTCTACATCCGTGTAGACGGGTTTGCTTGTTGCTGCTTTCCCTTAGGATCCCTATCCCTTCCAAAAGCATCGCTTAGGGCTCCGCCCTAAAGAACCCGCCTTAGAGTAATAAGTTCCTAGTTATCCCCTATGGATTTAAGCAAATCAGTTGTTTATATTAAAACTTGATTTTCATGGATACAAAATGCAATAAACTACATATCCTGTGCACTTGCTATAAAATCTTTTAGTGGTACAATATGCAGGCTATGAAATATTTGGAAGTTGTGTTTAATATTCCGCTAAGCATGACATTTTTTTATCTTAATTGCAAATCGGATGAATGTGGAAAAAATCGACGGGTAAGCGCCTTATTTCATAATAGAAAAATGACAGGTTTTGTTATAAACGATACTGACACACTTCCTGATTCAATTCCCGGTCATGTTATCATCCAATCCATCGAAAAATTTATTGATACCGAGCCTATTTTTACAGAACAACAACTAAACCTCGCATATAAACTTTCAGAATTTTATCTTTGTAGTCTTGGGGAAACCATTTCATGTATGTTGCCGTCTGCAAAAAGCGAAACTGAAAGTAGTACGCACGGCTTTCTGTCTTTGGATATGAGTAGCAAACCACTACAATTATCCGAAGAACAACAAAATGCCGTTGATAGCATAGTTGAAGCGACCAGTCAACACAAACAATCCTTTTTATATCTTTTTGGGATTACCGGTTCTGGAAAAACAGAAGTGTATCTACAAGCAATTAACAAAATTCTACAACAGGGTAAAAGTGTTATTTACTTAGTTCCTGAAATTTCTCTCACATATCAGGCAAGCGAAGAATTAAAAAAAAGATTTGGGGATATTGTAGCGATTTTACATTCAGGTCTTACTGCAGGTCGTCGGCTTGCTCAATGGAACTTAATCTTACAAGACAAAATTCGTATTGTGTTGGGTGTGCGAAGTGCTATTTTTGCACCAGTAAAAAAACTGGGGCTTATTATAATTGACGAAGAGCATGACGGCTCATACAAATCGAGTTCGACGCCTCGTTACCATGCGCGACAGGTCGCTATGATGCGGAGTGAAGAAGCAGCTTGTCCGCTTGTCATGGGCTCGGCAACACCTTCGGTTGAAGCATGGCACTTGATGAATACCGGACATATAAAAAAACTGTGCTTGACAAAGCGCTTAGCAGGTGGGGGACTCCCTACCATTGATGTCGTTTCAATGCAAGGGGAAAGACATTTTTTAAGTTTAACACTCCTTGACGAAATTAAAAAAAATAAAGCAGAAAATAAACAAACTATTATTTTCTTAAATCGACGCGGTTTTGCTCGTCTCTATGTGTGTCACTCGTGTGGTTTCCAGCTCTTGTGCAAAAACTGCTCTGTTCCCATGACATGGCATAAAAGTAGTGGACTTATGAAATGCCATTACTGTGGCTGGCAATCACAACCGCCACAAAAATGTCCTGATTGTGGCTCGCTTGAAGCAGGATTCTCAAGTTTTGGAACAGAATACATTGAAGAAGAAATGCAGCATCTTCTCCCAGACTGTACTGTTGAGCGAGTTGACACCGATAGCATTTCATGTAGCAGCAAAAAACTACAAGAAAAAATCAGTGCCTTTAAGGAAAAAAAAGCGGACATTTTATTGGGAACACAAATGGTCGCAAAGGGACTCAACTTTCCTGATGTACAGCTCGTTGGGATTGCCCTTGCCGACACCGATTTGCAAATGCCTGACTTTAGGGCTTCCGAGCGTACCTTTTCGCTTCTTACACAAGTAGCAGGACGCGCCGGACGGTTTTTACAAAACGGCAAAGTGATTATACAAACGCTACGCCCATCTCATCCTGCTATCTGTTTTGCCCAACAAGGCGACATAGAAGCCTTTTACGAATATGAACTACAGATACGCCGACAACTTGGATTTCCACCCTTTGCACGGCTCTTGCGCATTGTCGTCCGCAGTAAAAATACAGAAAGCGCACAGTCAACATGCGCAGAAATAACTGAATTACTCAAAAACCATGTTCCGCCAAATGCAGATGTCTTTGGTCCTGCTGAATGTATGCTTTCGTTAATTGCGGGGAATAGGCGCTACCAAATTTTACTAAAGTATAAAACTATTTCTCCATTACAAAGAGCAGTAAAAAAAGTATTACAGGATTACAAAACACCTGCTTCCGTATACCTTGAACTAGATGTAGACCCTATAAACTTATTTTAAACATGACAAAATGCTTGCTTTCAGAAATCTCTCATTTAGGGTTAGGTGTGCCTTTTAAACATTCTTAAAACACACAAACATTTTACACTTGCACACGCTTGATTGCATATATTTCCATAGTATCGCCTAAGTGAAAGTGCTGACTCAACCGAAAAAGCAATTTATATGCAAGACTCCCCTTTTTCACTTTAGAAAATCGTTTAAAGCGTTCTGGGTGATGACCGACCGAAATAATTTTTACGATTTTAAAACCATATAAGCCTAAAACTTTTGTAACGCTTTCAAAGTCAAAAATACTATAGTGGTCAGAGGGGCTTTTTTGAAAAAACTGCGCCGCATTTTGCTTTCCGCTTATACCCGAAAGTGTCGGTGTCGAAAATGCAAAAATTCCCCCGTCAACGAGCAAAGCCGAAACCTGTCGTAACACAGCATCCAAATGCTGAAAATGTTCAATCACAAACCACATTGTAATAGCTTGAAATGCACCTTTTTGTAAATGAAATACAACCTGCTCATTTTCGACACCCGTAAGTTGATTTTTACGATGATACACAAATTGCTCTGGCAACAAGGGGAAGCGTGCCACAAAGGCAGGCAAATGGAGTTGCCCCGTCACATACGAAATAGCTTCACTAGAAATATCCGTGCCAACGGCAAACCAATCACTCCGCTCGCATACTTTCAAAAAGGCTCCGTAGGCGCAACCAATATCTAATAAATTTTTTTCTTGCTCAAACTGACTTGCCCCTGTATCCAGATACTTAGAAAAACAGTCCTCGATAATGCTCAAGCGTCGCTTACCTTGCTCCATAATATTTTCAAAATCTTCAAGGTAGGTTTTTCCATACTGCGCCTTATATTCTTCAAAAAAGTAATTTTCATTATATGTTTTTTCTGGGCTTATAATAAATGACACATAATAAAGGCCTGTCCTATTGCATTGTGAAATAGTTCTATCCTGAAACCGAAATACAATATTGTGCTCATCATCTGCATCACATATAGGGCAAGCATAATGCATTGAACTTGACATTTTTAAAATTTCTTGAGCCAAGTCAGTTTGCTGCGTTTGCGGATTAATAGTATTCGGGCATTGTACACCACGATTAAATACATGTTGAAAATCTTCTTTTGTGGGAATACCAGGTGGAAATGTCGAAAAGCCTAAACCTTGCCCCAACTGGTAGTGGTATTCTGTAGGCGAAACGAGAAGCACATAACAACCTGCTGCAAGCGCTTCAAATGCCGTAAACCCAAAAATCGTCACAACAATATCATACCGAAAAAGTTGCTCGCGTAAATGAGGCACAGTATGTTGTAAACTCAAGCGACCACGCATTTCTTGAATAAGCGAAAAGGATGTTTCTGGTGAAATAACCGTCACATCAAAGGGCAACTCACTCAGAGTAAGCCCAATCTGGATAGCCATATTTTCTTTATCTTCGCCACCACATGAAACAAGCAGTTTTATTTTTTCGCTTGTATTAGTGTGAGCCTGAAATGGAAGTCTTTGCGCCTTTCGATTTACAGGAAGCGGAATGCATGAAATGTCGGTTTTATTTGGGCTAACCTCATTCTCTGTCGTCAAACGGGGAATAATGTCAAACACATAATCAACTATTTTACGAGCAGGTCCCCCTTCATCAATCGCCAAAACAGGAGCAATATTTTGTAACATTTTTACAAAACCACAATCGCTTTGAAAATAATCTAACACAATCAAGCGTGTGCGTTTTGGTAATTCGGTTATTATCAATTCTGGACTTACGCTATCTAAAAGTCGTTTTGCAAAATCGGGAAGATCTTGGTCTGGCACAAAGATAAAGGTGCGCACTGTCAAGCGCAGAGTTTCGGCTAATTCTATAGCGCGACGCAAATGTCCAGAGCCTTTCCCTTTTTCGATTAATGGTACAAATACAATGCTATTAACGCTATATCGGATAGCCGTCACAATTTGCGAAACAGTTGCTGGTAATTTTATTTTTTTCTCGTGTAAAAAAGCAAGCGCATCCTTAGTCCGTATAAGGTCTTCCTCTGTGTCAACCGTAGTACGCATATCAGGAAAATAATATTCTTTAGGCGCCACTTGGTATACAACTCGATATGTATCTCGGTGATAGTATAAGGCAGGACCGACATGTTCTCGTTCGTATTCGTTTAGGTTTGCATTTTGTGCTGCTGCTAATAACGCTTTTGGATGAAACAACTCAACACCGCTCCCATGTGGAAGTCCCGTGAAAGTAAAATAGTCAGGGCACTGTAATTCAAAAAACGCTTTAATAGAATCGCTTATTGCTTCTGTAAACAAAAATGGATTATCCCCAGTCGCTCTAACCACACAAGTAATCGGGGAAATATTTTGTTGCGAACAAATTGCTTCAGCACGCTTTACCGCTACACCAAACCGTGAAAGCACATCATGTTCACTACCCGTCACCAAAAAAAAATTATACTTTTCGGCTATAGGATAAAAAACCTTTTCCGAAGCATAATCGCAAGCAAGTATATACAGTTGAGCATCGACACTTGTAAGCGAGCGCAACACATGCTCAAGAAGATTTTTATCATCTAAATTTAAAATTGCTTTTTTAGGCAGGCGTTTTGAACCAAGCCGTGCCTGCACAATGACGCATACCCCATTTTGAACAATCATAGCAAAGGCTCCCATTCACCGACTAAATCTAAAGCGGTTTTTTTAAATCTATCTTTGTTCGCCAAAACCCATTTTTTTGCTCGTTTAAAATGCCTATATCGTTCTAATAAATGTAAATGAGCATTATTCAAATACGAAAAAAACACTTTTTTGGGAATATAGGCTTCATGAGAATCTTCCGATTTTTTTATTTGCACTGCTAAATTTTTCAAAAAGAAAGTTCTATACGAATCATCGGCACACACCTGTTCAACCGGAATTTCCCCAATGTAGCGTACTTTGAAAGAAGTAGCAATACTCATCATAAATCCATACAGATATGAGCGTAGGGAAAAATCTAAAACCTGCCAATACGGATTTTTGATAGTGTAATCAAAACCTGCGACATCTATAAACTTTTGTCGGTTATAAATACCGATAAAATCAAAAGGATATATTGTGAGCGTTTTATCTTTTAAAACCGGAAATTTTTGAACATCAAAAAAATGCTTGGCGTTTAGTATGGGAACCATCTGATTCGGAATACTTTCATGACGATCATTCAAAATTGCAGGCACGGTACAGATAGTTTTTTCACCGAGTATCTGTTCAAGCATTGCATCAATAAACCCTTGCGATGAAATAACAGTATCAGACCACAAGACTATAAAAAATTGTGAGCTACATTCTGCTGCACAAATATTAATCATTTCCCCAATAGTAAGTTCTTGAGAAGTTTTTATAAACCGTATTATTGGAAATTTTTCAACTAAGCTTTCAATATTTTTTGCGCTCGGAAAAATTGCGTATACCGATTTAAACTGAAAAGATAAAATATTCTCAAAAGCGACATCGCTCGTTATTGAATCTGGGCGTCCAAGTATAAATACTGAAAAAAAATTTTCATTTGCGCTTTCTTGATTTTTATCGCCACCCACGATAGTATACGGCGAAATTCGCTCATTAAAAATTAAAGGTATAGTATTCATCACAATTCTCACATTGACTACTATATGTTTTCCCTACATGCTCGCAATACAGGGGGAATATCCTATTACGAATGGTATGTAAATCTTCGGTTAAAATATTTCCACTTACCATTTTTGAAGCAACTTTTGAACGACACGCACACACTTCACCGCTCGGTAAAATATATAGGTCGCGTTTCAAATGCCAACAAGGATTTCTCGTAAGAGGCGAAAGGTCTGCAACACAACGATTTGGCAAAAGCATTGAAAGGCTATCATACTTTTGAATCAAGGCTTTGTTTAGTTTTTCCTTCCAAAATCTATAAAAAGGTTCAAGGTCGCACTCATTTTCATTCATCCGTATAAACTGAGGATACACATCCCCGTCAAAAAACTCATTGAGCAGTATAGTACATTCTTTTGCCTTGTCAAGTGCCTTTGTTGCTTCAGATTCAGTCAAGTTGGAAATACCAGAATATGTTTGAGGGTTATTTGCATCCAAGCAAATCACCCAAGATAAAACGCAACCACTTTTCCGTGCTTCAGAATGTTCCCATACCCTATGTATTTTTTCGATAAGTTCTCTATTCAAATCAAGACCTGCTGTTTCAAGCATAAGTGAAAAATGTTTTTTTTGTGCACAGTAAGTAATAATTTCGATAATATCCGGATGCAAAAATGGTTCCCCAAAAATAGAAAGCGAAATAACACCATCACAAGAATATTCGGTGATACGGTCAACAATCATTTTTGCGTGATCCACTGACATATAGGTTTTTTCGGGTTGCTTTTGTAGTGCCTGTGGTAAGTAACATTTGTAAACTGAAGGCTGGCTACACAATTCTAAAGCGTAAAAAGCTGGCACTCCAAACAGTGCATCTTGCCGTTCCATAATGAGCTTGCTATAATTTTCGCCTGTTATATCCAAAAAGTTTTTACATAAGGCATAGTTTCGTTTTGTATGCGCAAAAAACTCAAGTCTTAGTTCTTGAACATTTTCTGGGGCAACGACTACCTCTATGTCGTACGAGTTAATATTTTGCTTTAGTACATCAAAAATACATTCACGAGAATACCGTATATCTTTTGCAGAAGAAACATGAGCCAAAATCGAAAAAAGCCCCGAAGCAACCACTTCACATCCTAAACCTACAGGATACCCTTCTGCAAATGTATATTCCGATTTGTATTCAGAATGTGTTTCCAAAAGCGAGCAAACGAGTGATACATCCACAAGTGGCGCATCAGCATAGGCAAATAAGACTGTGTCAGCGCCCAAGTCATGTGTGCATGTTGCGATACTTGAAAAAACGGTTTTTGAAGAATATTCATTTAATCTGACTATTTTGGTATGTTCAAGTGTGGGGCATACGGTATCTTCTGCTACCAAAATGACAACCTCACTCACTTGCTCAAGACGAGAAAACTTTTTAACAACAAGTTCAAGACTTGAATATGCGTCTTCGATTGGCTCAAGAGCCCAGTTGTTTATAGGGAGTGCATTTAAAATAACTATGGTTTTCATAATTTTGTTCTATATATCAGTATGTCGGCAAGTCAAACCCAGTTTTCAAGCACATTTTACTTACCGGAACTTCTAAAACGCTTCATAGGTTTTGCATGCTCACACGGAGCAAACAGAGTAGTCATGGGAACCTCTAAAAACTTTTTAAATTTTGAGTTTTTAGAAGTGCCCTTATAAAATAAATGCTCGCAGTCTTTTCAGGTCGTTCCTATTCTTTTTTCGATGGCAGTACATTCGGAATACTTGTGGGACAGTCTAAAAATATCATGTTTGGAAACTTTGACGCTCACCGGTATGCTCAACTGAGGCAATCCCAACAAGGCGCACCATAATAGTTAGAAAAGACATTTGCAATCAAGTACTTGACATTAATGCCCTTTAGGATAAGAATATCTCGCTATGCACGGTACTGTATTCTTTTTTGATTGGGAAGTTTCACTGATGGAGTGGCTACAAAACTCGCTTCATCCGTCTGTCTTACGGATTGTGTCTGCTTTTTCGTTTTTTGGCGAAGAATTGTTAATGATATTTATTGTGGGCTTTTTGTATTGGTGCTATAATAAACGCTTGGGCAAATATGTAGCACTCAACCTACTCATAGCAGGTGTTTGTATGTCATTTATAAAAAACATCTTTGTCCGACGACGCCCTTATTTTGACAACAAAAAAATACAGATGTTGCGCCCTGTTGACCCAACAGCCGATATTTACGATATTACCTCACAGGGATTTTCTTTTCCGAGTGGACATTCAACATTATCAGTAAGCCTTTTTGGGGCGATTGCCATTGCCACAAAGACAAAAATTCTAAAAGTACTTGCCGTTTTATTACCGCTCCTTGTCGGATTTTCACGCATCTTGGTCGGGGCGCATTATCCAACAGATGTCCTTGCGGGATATGCACTTGGTTCACTTGTGCTTTTTACCATTTTTGCATTGATGCCACCTGTACCTACCCCTTGTCACACAGAGCCATCTATACAAGCTACAGATACTAATGCCAAAAGCACAGACACATACGATAGAGCCGAAATAAACCACAGTAAAAAAACACTCCGTAGGGAGCAAATACTTGCTATAGCCTGTTTAGGTATTTTTTCGTGTGGGCTCTTTTTTTGCAACAGTGCCGACTATTTTAGCGCCTATGGGCTTTTACTCGGATACTGTTGTGCTAGTTTTTTTGAAGAACATTTTGTCAAGTTTACAAACACCAGTAACATTCCAATTATAGTCATGCGCCTTTTGCTTGGAGGCATCCTATATCTTGCACTCAATTACTGCCTTAAACTTCCATTTTCACCCGAGTTTCTTGCGAGTGCCACTCGTCAAGCATTTTTAATTCGAGCATGCCGATATACTATTATTGCTTTTGTAGAATTTGGCTTATACCCACTGGCATTTAAACCACTTGACAAAATATATAATCAGTTTTTTACGAGGACAAAATGAGCAAAAACTTAAAGGTCTGAGTTGATCTCGAGCAATTCATCGCCTGTGTACACATCTTCAACATCTAGCTTGGTTCCAAAATACTCAGGATAATTGATGATATTATCTAAACAATAGTATACATTATTGAATCCACAGTCCAGTAGTTCTTTGGCACATTCTTTTGCCGAGCGCTTACTCGTTGAAAACACAACATAACCCTCAGAAAAAGGCACTGTATTTTCAATAACCAAATCGGGAAATCGTACAAATACTGTATTAGGAACATAGTACGCCTCATGACTAACTGCAGAACGATAATCAACAAGCGCATAGTCCATTTCTCTCGCTAAGGCAAACCCCTCTACCAAACGAATGGCTTGATGCTGCACGAGAGGATAGGTTGCTTCATCAAATCCTGTCACATTATACAAACGCTTAAAACCTTGTTCGACCAGTAATTCAGCCGACTTAAAACTTTCATTTAGTGAATGCCCATACACAAAAACTATTTCGTTTGCAAAGTCTAAAAACTCGTCAGTATGTAAAAGAATCCTGTTTGCAGGATAGTTTATAGCTTCATCAATATGACCCAATTTATATTCATTTTCGGAACGCACATCTATAATTAAATATGGATAATTATTCTTTTCACAATCTTCAAGCATTTCAAAAAAACGCTCCTGAGAAATGTCATATACAACAACCACTTCAGAAGTGCAAGAAAGAGGCAAAAACAAAATTAAAACTAAAAATATTCGATAAGCCGTTTTAAGCATCCACATATTACCCTAAGCCAAGTATAATTCTACTTTAATTTAAAAAAATCATCAAGTATTAAGTAACAGGGAAATCAATTTTTGCAAAGATTATTTTTCTCTGCATCTAAATACTAAGGGAAAAGACACCCTTTTGACCGAGCAAAAGGGTTTCCTTTCCCTTAGGAACCCTTTCCTTCCTAAAACGCGGTTTAGGGGTGCCCCCTAAAAACCCCATTTTTTCACTTGCATTAAGAAATTTAAGCAACT
>JAFTEH010000100.1 GCA_017453745.1 Spirochaetaceae bacterium | reverse complement strand
TTAAATCGAGCAACTTCTATTAAATCGAGCAACTTCTATTAAATCGAGCAACTTCTATTAAATCAAGCAACTTCTATTAAATCAAGCAACTTCTATTAAATCAAGCAACTTCTATAAGTTATTTGCTGAAATGGAAAAGGCTTGTTAGTGGGAGAAATATTTATTAGAGGAGAACTAGTTATGAAGATGATTATTCGTCCAGGTGCTATACGCATTGCTAGAGATTGTTGGTGTAAAAATCAACGACATTCTGGGCAGATAGACCGAATTAATTAAATTTTATTTTTCAGGACTCTTGCTATGATATATGTATTGTAGCAAGAGTGTCATAGGATAGTATATGTTAACTGAATATATAATTTCAAAATATAATATAGTTTTTGATTATAGGAATAAGAGCTACATTTACAATTCACTACTTGGTAGTTTTGCAGAAATTCAAGACGATGTTAAATATTTATTAGAAGCTAATAATGTATCAGCTTTGTGTCAAAACAGTGTATTTTCCGATTTACTTGATGGTGGATTTATAATTGAAAAAGAAAATGATGAAAGTATTACACTTTTAAACCGACTTACCGAAGATAGAGATAGCGTGGATACATTGTACCTAACCATTATATTGACAATGAATTGTAATTTACGATGTATTTATTGCTATCAAAACAATGCGGAAACGCATAGAGTTAGTTCTAGAAGTGTTTCATCAGACTTTTATAAAGATTTAATATCTTTCATACAAAGATACAAGCATTTGAAAAGATTAGAAATAACATGGTTTGGAGGTGAACCGCTACTTGAAATTGCTAAAATAGATTGTTTTAGTAAGGCATTGATAGATTTCTGCTTCAATCATGACATAGAGTACGGTGCTTCTATTATTACAAATGGACTTTTACTCAATGATGCTAATATAAAAATATTGATAGATAATAAAGTGACGAGTATGCAGCTTACACTCGATGGACCAAAGGATGTGCATGACTTACGGAGAGTTGCATTATCTAAAAATTTGAGTTGCTATGATAAGATAATATCTTTTTTAAAAAGCAAGTATGCGGTGGAATTTGATATAGCATTACGGATAAATATTGACAAAGGTAATATTTCAAATATAGAAAGTTTCATAAAAGATTTAAAACCCTTTTATAAGAACAATATGAATATCGACTTTGCAGAGGTTGAAAATTATAATGAATTCTGCAATAATGCAAATGAAGTTTTTTCAACCGAAGAATTTTCTGATATAGAAATTCAGCTTGAGAAATCTTTGATTAGTTTAGGTATGAGAAAAGATCCTATGTCCATATATCCAAAACCTACACATTCATATTGTGGGGCGACCCGTAAATCTAGTTTTATGGTAATGCACAATGGAGATTTATTTAAATGTTGGTGTGATTTAGAAGATGTAAAAATGAAAAATGGCAATATCAAGGGAAATAAAATAACTGAAAACTTTTATACATTAGATAACCCTCTTGTCGAAGGTGATTGCCGTGAATGTAAAATATTACCACTATGTATGGGCGGTTGTCAATATAAGAAGCATACTTCAAAAATGTATTGCCCGACCATAAAATATAATATTATAGAGCGTCTAAAATTAACTTTGGAATTATTTGAAAATGCAGCACAGTAAAAAAAGTTTTAGCTGGTTTTTATTTGAACCATTCAAGATAAGTTTAAAATATTTTTTTATAAAACTATTTGAGCTTTTGTTTTATGGGTTTTATCCATTGTTGGAAGTTCTATCGTTTTCATATTTAGTGAACGAGGCAATTAAGATAAAAGATTCTTCTATTACTTTAAGTACTGTTTTGGCGATTGGGATTTTCGTACTACTTATGTTTTGTAAGTATTTATTTTCACATACTGTGAAAGTATTGAGTTTGCCAGAGACTAAAAAGATAATGCTGCATTTGCGAGAAATGTTTATTACAAAGATTACAAGGCTTGAATATTATTACATTGAAGATAGCGAATTTTATGACCGCATACAAGTTCTCAAAACCGAATTACTTGATACATTTTTAGTTAAGCATTCTTCAATCTTGCAAGGGATAAAAATCATATTGGAGTTTATTTCGATACTGATAATTATTTTTTCAGTAATGGGCATCAAGGGATTTGTAATTTTGGTTGCAGTTTTTTGTGTGGCTCTTGTTTCTATGTACAATGGCAAGAAAAATTATGAACAAAAACAAGAAACTGTTTTTTTAGAACGCAAGGCCGATTATTATTCTGATGTACTAACCGAAAGGGAATTTTTAGCTGAAAGAAAAGTTTTTAATTATGCAAACTACTTAAATAATAAATTTGAATATTATAACAAAGCTACTATAAATATAGTATCCAAGACAAAACTCAAAAATATGCTTCGGCGAGAATCAACTTCGTTTTTTGTGTTAGCAATTTTTGTTTATTTTATTATAAATCTATCACAAAGTGTTTTAAAAGGAGCAATATCGATTGGTGTGTTGATTGCTACCGTGAAGCAGTTTCAAAACTTTACAGAAATAATACGCTGGAGTTTATACTCGGTGCTTGAGATGAAACAAGAAGTACAAAACTATTTGTGCCTCTTGAATGAGTTTTATAGTTATAATGAGGTTTCAACTTCATTATCAATTAATACACCGTTAGAAACTGATACAACTAATGTAATACAAATACGCAATCTAACATTTGCATACCCTAAAACTGAAAAGTTAATTGCCAACGGTTTTAATTTTAGTTTTGAAAAAAACAAAATGTATGCAATCATTGGTGAAAATGGTTGCGGTAAAAGTACATTAATTAAATTATTACTGGGCTTGTACAAAAATTACGAAGGCGAGATTTTGATACATGGTAACTCAATTAAACAAATGAGTCAAGAAGATATTTCTAAAACTTTTTCGGTTGTGTTTCAAGATTATGGTCATTACTATTTGACTTTACACGAAAATGTTTTAATAGGAAATTTGACTGCGAGCGATGATACCCTAAGCGGTGCTATGAAATTGTTTTCACTTGATAAAGTTGCAGAGTATTTAGAAAAAAGTGCGATTCTTAATAAGGGTGATGATTCAAATGCTGACTTATCGGGTGGACAGTGGCAAAATGTTGCACTTGCTCGTAGTTTTGTTTCTGATAATGAAATATTAATTTTTGATGAGCCGACAGCAAGTTTAAGTCCAACACAAGAAACTAAAATATATACTTTTTTAAAAGATATTACAAAAAACAAAACAGCAATTTTTATCAGTCATCGATTAGGTATTGCTCCATTAGTTGATGAAATACTTGTGATGCAAGATGGCAAAGTGATAGAGCATGGTTCGCACAACGAACTGATTCGAGATGTTAGTTCAGTTTATGCAACGATGTACAATAGTCAAAAGGAACTTTACAAATGAAAATGCGTCTTGTGACAAATAGTATAAAACTTTCAGTTTTAGCTTCACCTGTTTATTTTCTTGCTGTTGTTTTAGTTTCGATTGCAAGTGGTTTAAGTTACGGGTTTATCACAGTGCGTACTCAAATTTTTTTCACTATGCTAGAAAACATAAATTCACTTGAAGACACAAATGTGTTTTATACGAGTTTAATGCTTTTTGTTGTTTCGCTTGCTGTAAATTTTTTTCTAAATGGTTTACTAAACTATCTTATTGAAATAGATGCTCGGCTCATTTCACTTAAAACCAATGCACTGTTGCATAAAAAGGTTGATACACTTGCACCGATTTTCTTTGAAGATGCGAGTAATCTCGAAAAAGTTTCGCTTGCTCGGGAAGGTGCTTTTATCAATGGATATATTGCAATGATTGTGGTTTTGTTTTTTACTTCGACTATACCATCGATAATGTCAGTTTCGTATTTTCTTTTTAAGATAAATTTTATTTTAGGTTTTGTGTTTATCGGCATTGCTATTCCTAACCTGATTGTTTTTAAAAAGATGTGGAAAAACTATGAAGACACTAATGAAGAACTTTTACGAGCACAGCGTAAACGAAATACTATTGAACACATGCTCACTTCTAAAACTTTTTTTAAGGAAACTCGTACGCTTAATATTGAATCTTTTTTGAAACCTAAATTTAAATCCGCTTGCGAAGAATATGAACAAAAGTCAATTCTATTAAAACTAAAAAACTATAAGTTAAATTTTAAATCTAATATGGTTTGTCTTTGTTTTTATGTGCTCACTTTTTCGTATGCGTTATGCTTGCTCCTTACAAACAAGATAGGCGTTGCGGATTTTGGTGTGTTCTTTACATCTTTTGGCACGATGATTTTTCTTATCGAGAATATTTTTGATAATGATTTTTCTGTAGTGCGAGATTCAATTCATGAGCTAATATCATTGTACAGTATTTTTGATGCCACATGTGAATCTAAGCTACCTATTATACTGACATCTGCTCCTGAAATCATTGTTCAGGATGTTTCGTTTTGTTATCCAAGTGCTGAAAAAGCTTGCTTGCAAGATATTAACTTTAGGATAAAACAAAACCAAGTGCTTGCTATCGTTGGTGAAAATGGTGCAGGTAAAACTACGCTTTCAAAATTGCTCATTGGTTTGTATGAGCCAACTGTCGGCGATGTTAAACTTGACAATTACAATACAAAAACACATAGTTTTTTTCATGACATATCAGTTGTTAATCAAAACTTTTGTACATACTACGAAACTATTATAGAAAACATCAAACTGGGGAGTTGCGATAAAAGTGAAACCGAACTTGAAACCTTTTATGATGTAAATGCAAAAAAACTTTTTCCAGATAAGGATTTGCAGATTGGTCGTGAGTTCGGTGGCGTTGAACTTTCTATGGGTAAGGGGCAAAGGTTAGCAATTTTGCGTGGTGGATACAAGGATAGTTTTTACCTTGTGCTTGATGAGCCTACCGCAAGTATTGATCCAGAAAGCGAGTCGGAAATTATAAGAGAACTACAAGCAATGACTGAAAACAGAACAGCAATCGTTGTGACACATCGGTTGGCATTTACAAAACGAGCTGACAAGATTTTAGTTTTGCACAATGGTAAGCAAATAGAGTTTGGTAGTTTCGATGAGCTTATGGCCAATAAAGGCTATTTTTATGAAATGTTTTCAAAGCAAGCACAATGGTATAAGTGATGCTGGTGAGCAAAAGATTGCTTCTCCTAAAAATAAGTCGCTTACTCTAAACTTATCAAGCAAGCAGTGTCATACAATGACGAGTAAACCACAGTCGCAACGGCAGTAGTATGAACATGCTTCCACTAATCTCGCTCAAGATCAATCCGCTTTGTAAAAAAATTAAAATTTTTTAAAAAGTGCTTGACATTTTCTTGCAACTTCTATAAGTTGTTTTGCTGAAATGAAGAAGGCTTGTTAGTGGGAGAAATATTTATTAGAGGAGAACTAGTTATGAAAGAACTAGATTTGAGTCAGAATGTAGAGCCGATGGGGTTATTATGTGTTGCTGGATGTGGCGGTGGTTGTATAGCAATGTGTGCTGCGGTTTGTGTTGCTCCTGCCATGCATGCTTTGCTATAATGGCGCATCAACATAATTGTATCTTAGTTTCTAATCTAGAAAAGTGTGAGGGGTAACTATGAAAGAAAAAAGTTTTGGGGATAGTAGCGTAGCTTTGCCGAAATTTTCTTTTGTGAAGTTGTTAAGAGGTTTTAAGTTAATTAAACAAAAGCGATATGTGGTGATAGTGCTTTTTTTGTTGCTGGTTTTATCATTGTTTGCGATTCCTATTCCACTTCTTACAAAAAAATGTATTGATGTGTTTACAGAAAGAAGTCATGAGTTTTCTTATATTCTAAAAGTCTGCCTAGTGATTTTAGGCTTGTACCTTTTAAAATTTATTATCACATTAATATTGCAGTTTTATTCTACGGTGTGCATTGAAAAAGTTATAACTGATTTAAAGCAAAATGCTTTTGAGCTTTTAATTAAAAGCAATAGGAGTTTTTTGAGTCAGCAACGAGTTGGGTATCTTACAAAACGTATTGAAGAAATTGATGGTGTGCGTGTCTTTTTTAGTCCTGTAATCTTAAAACAAGTTGTTAGTCTTTTTGAGTTTATCTTTGCATTTGTGATTTTGTTTTCGCTTCATAAGGTTATTGCGTTAGTTGCGATTTTGCTTATGCCGCCTTTCTATTTTATTACAAAGAAAAGTTCAGAAGGTATGTTAAAAGCGTCGCGTGATGTTATGGAACAAAGTGCAAACCTTTCGGCTTCAATGACAAATATTATTTCAGGTGCAGAAGCTATCAAGAATACGGCTACAGAAGAAGAATCCACCGAAGAGATAAATCTCGAATTATCTGAGTACTACAAAAAGTCAATCATTCAGCAGATTCTTTCGGTTGTGTTTACTGAGTCAGTTGTGTTTTTAGCGTATGCTTCAACTGTTATTGTGTTGCTTGTTAGTGGATATTTTATTTTGAAGGGCGAAATGAGCATCGGTACATATATTGCGGCTTCAAATTATGTGGCTAAGGTTTTGGTCCCCGTGCAAAGTTTTGCTGGTGTAAGTATTAGTTTGTTGCCTGCATTTATAAGTCTTGACAGGTTGGAAGAATTTTATTTACTTAAAAGTGAACATACTTCTTTTTCAGGTAAAAGGATTTTACAAAATATTTCTAGCATTGAATATGATAAGGTGCGTTTTGCTTATGATGATAATGAGATATTTAAAGATTTAAGTTTTAATTTGAGTAAGGGTACAAAAACTCTTATTATTGGTAAAAATGGTTCTGGTAAAACGACAATTTCAAGATTGCTTTTAGCTCATTCGCTACCGAGCGATGGTGTAATAAAGGTAAATGAATTTCCTTATACGGACTATTCTGTTTCTGATTTGCGGAAAAATATTGGTATTGCATCGCAACAAATTTTTATGTTTAACAATACGATTACTTATAATATTTCGCTTAGTAACGCGAGCGACGATGGAATAAATCAACTTATAACTAAGATTGGGCTTAAAGAGTATTTTGAAAAAAGTTTTCCTGATGGTCTTAACACGCAGGTTGGAGAAAATGGCATGCATCTTTCTGGTGGACAAAAGCAAATAATTTCAATTTTAAGAATGTTGTATTTCAAACCGAGTATGATTATTTTAGATGAGTCGTTTAGCAATGTTGATGTTGAAAATAGAGGGCGAATTATTGATTACTTTAATAGCAAGTATGTGGATTCTATAATTATATACTTGGCACCTGAAGAAAATAATTATTTTAATTATGATACGGTGATTAGGTTGTAGGTGGTTATTACTCATCGTTGCCTGCTTGTAGCAGATAGGACAGACAAATACCTGTTTGATGGCAGACAAGTCAGGCAGGTGCAAAATTCAAATCCGCTTTTTTAAAAAAATTAAAAAAAATTTTTAAAAAGTGCTTGACAAAATTTTGTAAATATGATATACTAAGCACAACTACTACTAAGCACAACTACTACTAAGCACAACTACTACTAAGCACAACTACTACTAAGCACAACTACTACTAAGCACAACTACTACTAAGCACAACTACTAC
>JAFTEH010000003.1 GCA_017453745.1 Spirochaetaceae bacterium | reverse complement strand
TATTCGTTTCAATTCACGCTCTCGTGAAGAGAGCGACTCTCTTGGATTTGTTTTACCGGATTCAGGTCAGTTTCAATTCACGCTCTCGTGAAGAGAGCGACGAATAGGTGAGGTGAATATGAGTAGATATGCTTATGTTTCAATTCACGCTCTCGTGAAGAGAGCGACAAAGTGTAAAGATATACTTAACCTTGTTTTAGCAGTTTCAATTCACGCTCTCGTGAAGAGAGCGACTTTAGGTACCTGTATAAACATAGATAAGATAAATGTTTCAATTCACGCTCTCGTGAAGAGAGCGACTCTAATGACAAAAATACCCTATGGAGAGGATACTTATCGTTGAATTTACGCTAATCTCTATTTTTGGTGATTAACTGCAAATCCAAGGTATTGTATTATATAGTAGGAAAAAGTTCAAGTGTCATATAAAATAATGTTTGCCATAGGTCAGCGATGTATTTTATAAAATAAGCACGCCTTGCGGATTGATTGGTTCCTTACATCCGATATGCTCAACTCGTCGTTCCCAATTAGCACCTAAAGCGTAAAATCTAAGGCTATCATACTCAACATTGATAGTTTGGATAAGTTTGTTTTTTAATGCGACCCACTGACCAGGATCAACTAAGCATTCAAAAACAGAATATTGTACTCGTTGCCCATAATTTTCTAACAATTTTGCGACTTTTCGCAACCGCTTTTTGCCACCTTCATCTTGAGCAACATCATAACTTACAAGCATCATCATACTAAACCTCACTTCCAAATATACACAGGATAACCGTCAATATCACCGCGAATATATCGTGCTAGTAGCCTTGCTTGCGTATGAAAGAGTATTGCTAAATGCATTTTTTTATCAATGTATGGATGGGTGATTACTACTTCTTTTCTTTTTTGATATGAAGTAATTAAAGTTTTTCGTGCTCCTTCATCCATAATCACAGCGCTACTTCCTGTTGTCTCAAACTGATTGGGTTTTATCTCACAACGATTGATAAGCGACAAGATAAGTCTATCTGCAAAAAATGAGCGAAACTCTTCCATTAAGTCTAATGCACAAGATAATCTCCCCGGTCTATCACGATGCAAAAATCCCACAGCAGGATCTAATCCCACAACTTCAAGAGCACTGATCATATCATGATATAAAAGTGTGTAGGTATACGACAGCATCGCATTCACTGAATCAAGTGGAGGTCTTCTGTTACGCCCTTGAAAAATAAAACTATCTTTTTGTGTAGTGATAAGTTCATTGAACACCGAAAAATACATTTGAGAAGTGTCCCCTTCAATACCTCGAAGGATATCCAAATCGTTTTCACGCATTACCTTGTCGAGATTATAATTTATATGAGTAATTGCATCTTCAAGTTTTTTAGCGTCGATGGAATCACCATGATTACGAATTGCTCGTTGCAAAACTGATTTTTGGTTTGCTATTTTACCAGTGATAAAAAACTTTGCAACCTGTGCGGACTTTTCTTTATCATCAGAAATGCGATACTGAGCTTTTCGTAACAACACATTACCTGCGACAGGACCTTGTACGCGAGCAAGAAATTTTCCCGTCTCGGAAAGGAAACTGATAGTGATATTATACTTTGGAGCGGCTCCAAGCAAAAATGGACTGACATAAATATTGCCAAAACAGACAATGCTATCAAGCGTAATAAAAGGGATTGATGCTTTTACTTCATCCCCAACAATAACTTCGACCGCTTCACCTTTTTTATGCAGATATGTTTTCTGAGTTGTGATGTACAATGTGTTCAAAAAGCGTTGCATTATTCCTCCTCAAAATCGGCAGAGCCGACTTCCTTCCCTAGCTGTCGCTTTATATATCCCGATACGGACTTACCCTTACCAGCAGATTCGGGAAAGCAACATTCTGTCAAAGAACAACTTTTACATTTGTTTGTGTACACTGCTTCTGGTGTAATTCCGTTTGCAACGAGAGCATGAAACTGTTTTGCAAGTAGCATCGTTTCTTCTCGAAGTGTAGCGGTTATGGGTACAACAATTCGTTTGCGCGTTTTAAAATAAAACAATGCTCCTTCGTTAATCGTAGTTTCAAGCATTTCTTCAAGACACATCGCTTGCGCACACAGTTGCACTTCATCGCATGTATCAGTTTTTTGTTTACCGTTTTTGTATTCAACTGGAATAATTCTACCATCAGTATAAAACTCAACAGCGTCAGTTTGCCCCGTAAGTCCTAAAGTGGACGAAGCAATTTTAAGGCTCCGTTCAGTGCGTACAACTTTACGCGATTCAGTTATGCCTGAATGAACTTTTTCATGTAACACACGACCTGAAGCAGTGAAGAAATTTTCGGTCCATTGTTGCTCAATGTGAATAAGTGCACACTGTCTCGTACAAAAGCGTAAATGCTGTAGTCCGCTAAGTAAGAGGTAGTCGGATTCATGGTACATTATAGCGTTACAACGGTCTTTATTTCTGTCAGTGGCTTACCATCAAGCGTAATTGTGTAATCAGAAAAATCACGTGCTGGTTTATTCATATCACCAGTTCGCTTTACTTCCACACGATTAAACAATTCATCGGCAGGTTTTGAACCAAGTGCTGAATTATGCTCAAAAATTACGAGTCTTCTTGTGCTCATAAGACCTCGTGCAGCAGCCCTATCATACTCAAACATTTGCGTTAAGGCTTCCCAGAATAAATCTAAATCCTCTGTAGAAAATCCTGTACTTGCAGCAAAGTGTGGTGAAACAAAACCGTAGGCTTTATACAAACCGTAAGGAACAGTGTATTTGCGACCCATTGTACGCTCTTTATCAATATCTTCTTCTTTTGTGACTGCCATGCGAGTAATACTATGTTCAAACGAAACAATAGGTTCAACAGAACGAGCAAAAGTAAGTTGCACGGGCCCGCGTACTTGACCTGCATTTGCCCCAGTAGAAAGAACTGCACCGAAAGTACGAATATCAAAAAACTTCTTACACATTCCGTTGCGACCTTTTTCCACTTCGTCACCTTTTGCAGGCTTTTTAGCATTAGCATCGATTTTTAATTCTTTATAAACAGTATCTATCTCTTTATTGAGAACAGCTTTTTCCTTTACAAAAATATCATAACCTGCTTCACTACCTTTTGTAATCTGCACATAGTTACGAACTTTTCGCTTTAAACACACATCGGTAACAATGCCGTTTCCCGTTTCTGCGTCAATACGAGGAAGATTCCCAGCGTCAGGATCTCCATTTGGATTACCGTCTTTCACATCAAAGAACAACACAAAGTCATAGCGTTTTTCTAATTTTGTCATAAGTAGTTTTCTCCTTCTGATTCTTCAGATTTATTTGATTTTTCAAAAAAGCTTTGCTTTTCGTGATAATAACCGATTGCAAAATATGACTGCTCATTCAAATTCAAATGGGTGGGAAATGAATCAATCATATTCATAATTTCGCCGATTTCTTTTTCTCGGACAATTTTCAAACCGTCATTTTCGTAACTTGAAAGATGATGACGATTCAGCCGCATCAACTGTGTAAACACCGTTACAGGATTCGTTGAAGCCGCTCCATAAAACCTATCAGTAATTGTTGCGTTCAATCCAGGGTGTGTCTCCTGCTGAACTTTCTCAAATACGGCAAAGAGTCTTCCTAAAAGATAACCCTTGTTCTCATTATTTCTGTCTAATGCCACAGAAACCTCCTCGTTTTTATTTTTTCGGCTAAGCCGATTTATGTATGCTTTTAAAATTGCTGCTCGTTCACGAGTTACTTTTTGTTCTGCACGAATACGCCGAATGCATTGCTGCTGCAATGTTACAGGATACGGCAATCCTTTTAAAATGGACTGCATAACAGAACCAATAAGATTTGGAGCAACATTTTCCATTTTACTTTGCAAAGCTGTTGCAGAAAGAATCTGATACAAGTTCAAATATTCCTTATCATCAAAGGACGGACGAATAATCTCAAAATCATCAAAATGCTGCTTTATCCGATTTGCAAATGTTTTTACCTTACCCGTTTCCCAGAATCGTACTGAAATACGAGCGGCATTTGGTGAAAGACAGAGCACATAAAAGTTTGAATCTAAACCTGATTTATTATATTTTCCTGTTTGCACTGCTGCAAAAAGATTTTTTACTTCCCTTACATTTCTATCAGGGTCATCAGAATCTTTATCAGGGTTAAAGAACACAGAAAACATACTTTCAAAAGATTCTGCTTCTTGTTTTTCTGCCCAAAAAACAACGGTATCATTTCCAAGTCGGAATATATTTTCTTTTGAGTTTATCAAGTGCTTCAACGCTTTTGTATAAGCAGCTTCTGCCTTAACTGAAACAGGTGCATTGTAAGATTGTTTTTTACCGTAAGAATCATAGCCACTGTTTTTCTGAAATCCTACAAGTTTTGCATTACTCTTCGCCCCGCTTATAGATGTTGATGTATGAAGTCTTGAAATTACGGCATTCTCGCCAGTAATCAGACAAATTCCATTTACAATTTCTTCAGTAGTATCATCTTCGCTATCACCAATTTGCTTAGATATTATTTGGCGTTGATAATCTTTTACAACTTCACGACAAACAACAGGCTCATCATCGCCAAGTAATATAAATGTCAGATTGCAATTTTCAATTTTCGCACAATCGTTCCAACACTCTGTGTTACGAATACTTTCATAGTTTTCTTTTTGATATTTTTCATAAAATTTCTTTACTGCCGAAACAGCAGAATCCTTAAGTACATATTCTGGTAAAGAGTTTATCTTCGAAATAAAAGCCCTATTTTGCTTTTCAGCATCAGAAATCGCTTTTGGTTTTTCAGAATCTTTTGATACCTTTTTAGGTTCATTTAAAACATAGCCATAATGATCCCAAAGTAAAAAAGTTGTTTCATAGGATTTAGTACCACTTCTTCCTATGGATTTAGGTACTGTATATGAATGTCCTCGTTTGTTTTCTCGCATGTCAATCAAATCTACAAAAGTTCCATCTGTTTTTATTTTTATAAGAAAATTAAATTCTTTCAGTTCAAAACCATCTTCAGGAAGTGCATCGCCTTTTCGTTGAGCATATTCATATAATGCCTGTAAAATCATTTGCGCATCTCCTCGCTCTCCCAATCAGGAACATTGACAACACCATTTTCAAGTTTAGCACGGAAAAATGCAGGTCTATAATTACCATTTTCATAATCCGAATAATCCATGTCGTAAAGCATAAATCCCAAATCGCGAGTTTCTGAAATTGGTGTTGCAACTTCTTTTTCTACATCAACCAACTTAAAAAAACAACTGAACTCACGGCAACCCAAATACGGCTGAAAAAAACATTGACCTTTCTTTGCACGCCGCTCAAACATAGCATTGTACTTTGCAGGATTTTCATTCTGGTGGTCATCGTTAAGTTTTCCTTCGAGTAACTCGGCTTTTTCCGTTGAACAAATGAGATATTCTGGAAGCGGATGTGCTGTTTCCTTGCGTTTTGCAGGAGGAATAAAAACTAGGTCAGCGTATATACGATAACGCACATCTTTTAAGAAAAGACCTGCGCGCTGCTGGCGTTTTTCTTCAATCAATATACCGTCAGAAGTTTCACTCGCAACAGCACCCACTTCATTGCGCCGTAAATTCACCCATTTTATCGGATTCAAAACCTCTATTTTCTTTATCTTCCACTCAAATGCCGGTTTCCAAAATATTGCTTCAAAAATTGCTCTCGCAGATGACGGTGTCATAACATCATAACTTACACGTTCAACTTTCATCTCTGGTCGTGTAAAGCAGGCATAATCTCCCCATACTTCAATGCAAAATGTTTTGTCAAAAAATTCTTTCACTTTTCCTCCATACTAAAATATATATGTTGCAAATGATTGAACCGAATCTGCTACAAGTCCAAGTCCTGCCTGATAAAGTGCTTCATCATCTAAAGATTGCATAAAAACTCCCTCGATGGGCTCTATTATGCGACCTTCTTTAAGCAATTCTGTAATGTCTTTTTTAGGAAGATTAACAGAATAGCGAGCGAGTTTTCTAAAAAGTTGTCTGTCTACTTCTCCTGCGTTAAGTGCTGTAAGTAAACTAATGTTGTTTTTGCCCGTCCGCAGCGAGCAGTATCTAACATACACTGTTCCTTGATATACATTATCAATCAAGTGATACTTATCCGATAGTGTCCTAAACTGAAATTTGTATTCCTTTTTTTCCTTTTGAATAAGACTGTCAAATTCGCATGTATCAAAATTGTTTAGCAACTTATAATACTTTGAAAAATACTCCTTATATAATTTAGGTGTTAGCTCTAAATTATATCGATATGAATCTAAGAGGTCTTTAGTAACATTTGCACCCTTATCTAGTTGCCCCTTTGGAATATTCGATGGTGGATTAAAAAGATATACAGTTCCGTGTCGCAGCTTTCCTTCGCGGTTACATCTCCCTGCTGATTGTGCAATAGAATCAAGACCTGCAAGAGCCCTAAACACAATAGGAAAATCAATGTCTACACCACACTCTACAAGCTGTGTACTTATAACTCTGCATGATTTACCGCTTCGCAGTCTGTCTTTGATTTCAGTAATAACATCACTTCTCTCTTCAGCACACATCAATGCAGAAAGATGTATTGTACCTTCGGGCATTAAACTATGAAGTTCGCGACAATCTTTTCTAGTGTGCACAATGCATAGTACTTGTTCGTATTCGCATAATTTATCTGCAACGCTTTGCCAATCAGTCATCTTTTCTTTTGCATAGTCACTATTGATTTCAACACGTTTTAATTGTTCTGCGAGTTCAGTAGGATTTTCGATAATCGGAGTAACAAGATTTTTAGGCAATCCCTCAAATGCTGCTCTGTCAGAACCAATTTTCCCTTCAAGGGCTGGTTGCGTTGCAGTACACAAAACAACCGTAACACCAAAGCATTTTACTAATCCTTGCAAAACGGAAAGTATTGACTTCAAATATTCAGGTGGAAGCATTTGAGCTTCGTCAAGAATAATCACAGAATCAACAAGGTTATGGAGTTTACGACAAGATGAACTATGTGCATTGAACAATGATTCAAACAGTTGCACATTTGTTGTTACGATGATTGGTGCATCCCAATTTTCAGTTGCGAGTTTTTGTTTTTCCTTTACTGTATAGTTTAATTCACTATCATTACTAAAATCAAAATTACAATGATGTTCAAGTACATTTTCTTCGCCAAAAAGATATTGCTCAGACTTTTGCCATTCCCTTATTTTGTCATCATTATCTGTTCCGTATTTATAAATTTTTGCAGTTTGCTCAATAATGCTTGTATATGGAATTGCCATAACTATTCGCTTTTTTCCATAGGTAATCGCGTGTTCTAATGCAAATGCCATTGATGAAAGAGTCTTGCCACCACCTGTTGGAACATTTAGAGAATAAAATCCTGGAGCAAGTTTTGCTTTGTTGCGACACGCTTGCAATATTGAAGCACGAATTTTGTTAATTTTAGTATTTGAAACATTTGCAGTTTTTTCAGACATAAATGAATCAAAGTTTTGTTTTAGTTCAGAAAGACTTGCATAATTTCCACGCATTTCACTTTTATTAGGTGTCATAAAATTTTCAGTATCGAGAAAATCTGCGTCAACAAGACACGAGTAAAGCATACGAATCCAAAGGTGAAAGTGTTCTAAAAGTTCTTGTGCATTATCTTTGGTTAAATCATTTTTTCCAAATGGCATTGATTTTGGAAATTCAGCATTCCGTAATTCTTGTAAGTCAGGACTTGTTAATAATTTTTCAAGATACGGAATATCAGTATTGTCAAGAATTGATTTTAGGCTGTTCCCACTACCTTCGTACCAATCTGGTAAGCCTGCATGGTGTCCAGCAATCAGGTATGGAATGATTTTTGCGGCTGGGTCTTTCGGGTTCATTTTTGAATAAGCATATTGTGCACCAGCTTCACTATGCTTTAGTGATGTTGCTTTTTCACCACGAATATACTTTTGCCAAGTATTATCAGCTTTTCCTAAATCATGGAGTAAGCCTGCATAATAAGCCCAGTCTGCATTTCTAAATGTTTCTGCAAAATGCGAACAAAGTTCTGCAACATTCTGTGCATGTTCAAAAAGATATTGTTCTCTTCCGTCTTCTGTTTTATGTGCAACCATGTCCATAAAATCCCCCCCCCATCACCTTTTAATCCATGCAATATTCATCAAAATAAAATCTTTTATGTCTTTTGGTGGGTTTCGTTTGATTGGGGGGATATTGATGTTTTTCATCGCTTGTATAATGAGTGGATTTTCGACGCAGCTGGTAAAATAACTTGACGCAAAATGCATAATTGTATAGTTTAAAAAGTCTGCCCTTTCTTCGCTAATATTGATTGCAGAAGCGATGTGATTTTTTAATTGACAAGCGGCATCATAATAGTTTTTTTTGAAAACTGTTAGACGCTCCACTGTTACATTTTGTTCGATGATTGTCAAAAGAATTGCAAGATAGCGAAAATAATCTTCGTTAGCTATAACTTGTGCCGTCCAAATTTCACTGGTTGTTTTATCGGAAAAATGAGAGCCTTTAGGAAAAGCTGTCAACATTGAGGCAAAATATTTTTTCATACAATCTTGAGTAATGTCAAGATAAATCTCCTCTTTTGTTGTAACATATTTGTAAAGATTCGCACGCGACCAACCTAAGTTTTCAGCAATCGTGGTAAGCGTGATATTCGCATAGGGCATTTTTTTAAAAAGTTTATCAGCGGCCGTTTTAATTTCAAGCATGCGCTCTTGCTTTTGCTCACTTGTTCGTGCCCTCAAGTATTTTTCCATAAGCTCTCTTTATTATAAAGTTAAAAACTTAAACTTTCAAGCCCTTGACAAGTAATAATTTATTTATTATACTTTATTTAAGTAACGAAGTGTTACTAATTTTGTTTATCAAGGTAGATTATGTCGAAAACTTTTATTGCTTATTTTTCACACACGGGCGAAAATTATTTTGGTGGCTCTATCCGCAATATCGATAAGGGCAATACTGAAATCGTCGCGGAAATCGCTCAAAAGATAACGGGAGGCGATTTGTTTGAAATCAAGACGGTTACACAATATCCGGTAAACTACAAAGAGTGCTGCGATGTTGCTGCCGCTGAAGGTAAATCCAACGCTCGCCCACAACTACAAAGATCAGTACCGAATCTTGACGCTTATGATACGGTGATTTTGGGCTATCCGTGTTGGTGGGGAACAATGCCACAAGCGGTTTTTACTTTTTTAGAAAGTGCGGACTTTTCAGGGAAGAAAATTCTCCCATTTTGTACGCACGAGGGAAGCGGTATGGGGCGAAGCGAAAGCGATATAAAACGCCTTGTCCCAAAGGCATCTGTCAAAAAGGGCTTAGCAATCGTGGGCTCTGCCTGCAAGGAATCTGAAAGTGAGTTAAAAAACTGGCTTAAAGCAAATGGATATATTTTTTAAGGATAAATTTTATGAAAACAAAAACAGTTTTTAAATCGATTGTTGTTGGGCTTTTGTTTCTTTTGCTGTCGGTGTCAAGTGCCTGTGCAAAGGAAAACGCAAGTGCCGCTTCGGAGCAAAAAGCAAACATTACGGAAAGTAAAACGGATGCGGTCGCCATGTCAAACACAAGCGGCCCTGAACAAAATAACACAGCCGAAAAGTCTACAACAGCAAAGTCGCTCGTTGTGTATTTTTCCCACACAGGCGAAAACTATGGCGTAGGTGTTATCACCGAAGGCAACACGGCGATTCTTGCCAAAATGATTTCAGAAAAAATGGGAGCCGATAGTTTTGAAATTGTGCCTGAAAAAGCCTATCCGAAAACCTACAACGAATGTATTGATGTTGCCAAAAAAGAGCAAAACGCAAAGATGCGCCCTACATATACAGGCGATATTGACATAAGTGTTTACGAAACGATTTACATAGGCTATCCCATTTGGTGGGGTGATTTACCAATGGTTGTGTACACTTTTTTAGAAGCCCATGACCTAAGCGGTAAAACGCTTATCCCATTTTGCACACACGAGGGTAGTGGACTTTCAGGTACCGATGGGCGTATCAAGCAACTGTACAAAAATGTAACAATGAAAAAGGCGCTAAGCATGCGTGGAACCGTCGCTCAAAAAAACCGCAAAGAAGCAGAAAGGTTAGTTGATGAATGGTTAGATTTGCATTAGGAAAATGCAAAAAAAAATATGAAATTTTTTTTAGGAGTTGCCTTATGGTAAAAAATGAATTTTTCCCTGAAATACATGGGAATTTCGGATTTGGTTGTATGAGATTACCAATGAAAGATGGTAAGATTGATTACGATGAGTTTTCTAAAATGGCTGATGCGTTTATCGAAGCAGGTTTTAATTATTTTGATACCGCTCACGGTTATCATTCAGGCGAATCTGAAATCGCTGTAAGAGAATGTGTTTCAAAACGACATGACAGAAATACATTTTTGCTCACGAACAAACTTACTGAGCCATATTTTAACACAACCGAAGAGATACGACCATTTTTTGAAAGTCAACTCAAAGCATGCGGTGTAGAATATTTTGACTTTTATCTAATGCATGCACAAAACCGCAATAACTACAAAAAGTTTAAAGAGCTAAAAGCGTACGAAACAGCATATGAGTTTAAGAAGCAAGGGCTTATCAAACATTTTGGAATTTCCTTTCACGACACTGCTGATGTGTTAGATATGATTTTAAGTGAACATCCAGAAGTTGAAATTGTTCAGATCCAACTCAACTATGTGGACTACGATGACCCAGCGGTTCAAGCGTGCAAAACATACGAGGTTTGCGAAAAGCATGGGAAACCGTGTATTATCATGGAGCCAGTTAAGGGCGGAAGTCTTGTCAAGTTACCCGAAAGTGCTGACAAGATTTTCCGTGAACTGAACGGCGGTTCAAATGCAAGTTATGCACTTCGTTATGCTGCAAGTTTTGAAAAAGTTGCAATGGTACTTTCTGGTATGAGTGATATGGATCAAGTACTTGACAATATTGCTACAATGAAAGACTTTAAACCACTTGATAAAAACGAGCAAGAAGCAATACAAAAGGTATGCGATATTTTTAAGGGGCTAAACCTTATTCCCTGTACAGGTTGTAAATATTGTATTGAGGAAAACTCATGTCCTATGTCAATACAAATTCCAGATGTGTTTTCAGCGGCTAATGCCTATGAAACTTTTAAAAACTGGAATACGCTCTTTTATTATAATAATGTAATTGCTGCTAATGGACACGGTAAAGCATCAGAGTGTATTGCTTGTGGTGCATGTGAAGCAGTTTGCCCACAACACTTAGAAATTCGAGCCTTGCTAGCAAAGACTGCTACACTTTTTGAAAAAAAAGAGTAGGGTAAATTGAAAACTAAAATAAACTAAATATCTTTGGAGGATACGAGTTATGAGTAGAAAAGATTTAGGAGTTCAGCCAGCAGTATTTCCGATGCCTGTGATGATGGTTTCAGCTTATGATGAAAAGGGCACCGTACAGGTTTTAAATGCGGCGTGGGTGATGATTTGCGAAATGGATAAAATCGCTTTGTTTTTAGATGAGGACCATGCTACAACAAAAGCAATCCGTCAGTCAAAAGCATTTACCGTAAGCATTGCCGATAGAGAACACATGGATGTAGCAGACTTTTACGGAATTGCGTCAGGCAACACGATGAGCGACAAGTTTGCAAAGTCAGGTTACACAGCCGAAAAAAGTCCACGCATACATGCTCCGATTATACTTGAGTTTCCGGTTACGATGGAATGTGAGTTAGCAGAAATTGTAGAAACGGAACACTTACATGCAATAGTTGGTAAAATTGTCAATGTCAGTGCCGATGAAAAAGTTCTTGATGAAAACGGGAAAATCAATCCTATAAAACTAAATGCACTCATTTTTGATCAGTTCCAATCTGGTTACTATGTTGCGACTGAACAAGTTGGCAAAGCATGGAACGCGGGTAAAGAGATTATGAAAAAAGCTAAAGGCACATAATTTAAAACTATAATGACGGAGACAAGGCGTATGATAAAAAACCGACTTAAATTTTTTGCACTTGTTTTGTGTGCGGTAGTTACTGTAAGTTTTTTTACAAGTTGCAATAAAACAAAGACACATAGTGTAAATGCGACTCCTGTTTCGGTATCGCACAGTACAAATGACAAAACTGGTGCAAATAGTGAAAGTGCTGTTTACGCATCGCTTGACAAAACTGCACAAGTAGCAAGTAATCAAGCGACGAATCAAGTAGCGACGAACCAGCAAACAGATGCAAAACCAAAAGTTTATTTTACTTCCGATATTAGTAGCGAAGGTTTAGTGAAGATTTACGAAAAGCTCAACTGGAAACCGACAGGTCCTGTTGCGGTCAAGGTTTCAACTGGTGAGCCACCAAACAGCAACTACTTGAGGCCAAGTCTTATTGGATCGTTAGTAAAAAAACTTGACGGCACAATCGTTGAATGTAATACCGCTTACGGTGGCTCGCGCTCAAGTGCGGCAATGCACAAGCAGGTTGCAAAAGACCACGGCTTTACCCAAATCGCTCCGTTTGATTTAATGGACGAAGATGGCGAAGTTGCATTGCCTTTTACTGGTGGAAAGCGATTAGACAAAATCATCATCGGTAGTCATGCACAAAAATATAAAAGTTGGCTTATCCTTTCGCATTTTAAAGGACACGGTATGGCAGGCTTTGGTGGTGCAATTAAAAATGTAGGCATTGGTATTTCATCGTCAAGTGGCAAGGTTTATGTTCACACAGCAGGTACAAAAACTCGTGGCAGTATTATGTACGGAAATCAAGACGCATGGCTTGAAGCCCTTGCCGAAATGGTTGTAGGCTTTCACCAAAACTTTGGTGATGAAAACATTGTTTATATAAATGTGATGAACCGACTTTCAATTGACTGTGATTGTAACGGCTATCCTGCAAAACCTGACATTCACGACATCGGTATCCTCGCAAGTGTTGACCCAGTTGCTTTAGATCAGGCTTGCGTTGATCTTGTGTACAAGGCAGAAGGTAATAGGTCGTTAGTAAATCGCATCGAAAGTAAAAATGCTTTGCATGCACTTGAAACAGCAGAAAACTTAAAGTTGGGAAGTCGTACTTATGAACTTATAGACATTGACTAACCAAATGTATCGATAAAAAATGTTAGAAGTTATCAGCCGTGAATGTATTTATATAGCCTATTATTTTGAAATACAGCTGAAACAAATTTTTGTGTATTGGGTGATTGGAATGTTGATAGGTTCATTTGTGTCGGTGTTTGCAAAAGAGGCAATCCATTTGGCTTTTCAAAAGTTGCAAACAAAAAAGTTTGGTACCATTGGCATTGTTTTGTCAAGTATGTTGGGGATTGCTTCGCCGCTTTGTATGTATGGCACTATTCCGATTGCCGCTTCATTCAAAAGACAAGGGGCACGCGAGGATTGGCTTTCAGCGTTTATGATGTCATCTATTTTGCTTAATCCACAACTGATTGTATACAGTGCCGCACTTGGTACTAAAGTTTTGACTGTGCGAATTATAACTTGTTTTGTGTGTGGTTGTGTTGCAGGGCTGCTACTAAAGTTTTTTTTCAAAGAACAATCCTTTTTTGATTTTAAAAATTTTACAGAAAGTTCAAACCGCGACACACATCCGAATATACTAATACGCTATGTTTTAAACTTTTGGCGAAACATAAAAGCGACAGTATTGTATTTTTTAGTGGGCATTTTGCTTTCTGCGATTTTTCAGCGCTATGTTTCTGGTGATGTGATGAGTTCGGTTTTTGGTGGTAACAAGGTGTGGGGCGTTTTGATGGCAAGCACTATCGGTGTTCCGCTGTATGCCTGTGGCGGTGGAACGATTCCTTTGCTCCAGCAATGGCTTAGTAACGGTATGAGTATCGGAAGTGGAGCAGCCTTTATGATAACAGGTCCTGCAACAAAGATTACAAACTTAGGTGCTTTGAAAATTGGATTGGGTTGGAAACGCTTTATACTGTATCTTTTATTTGTAATGCTTTTTTCATTTGTTTGTGGCCTAGTGGTAAATGTGGTGGTGTAACGACAAACCTAACATGACAAGTTGAATCTTGAGCCGTTTTTGTTTTTATTAAAGCTTTTTGAGCATCCTTAAATTTTACGATTCCTGTAATCTAGGATTATTGTTCAAACCAATAAAGCGGTTGACTCCAGCCTTGCACTCCGCTTAAAGAAAAATAAACTCAAAGAAGCAGAAACGAGAAAGTTTATCGCTAGTACTTTCTGTGGCGGTGCAATAAAATCATTGGCATGGACATTGAAAAAATATTGCCGCTAATGTCATGATTTGGAAAACACAGTCATTTGACAAAAATAGGTCGTGATAGATAAACTTACATCATTTTTGAAAAATACTTTGACTTAAGAAGTAGGTGTGTTTTGCAATGAAAAAGAAACTTCATACTCAAGTGATAGTAAAGACGATTGGCACATGGTAGCAGGAGTAATATAATACGAAACTTGAGTAGCATAGAAGAAAATAAAAAAAATACTATACTTAGTATATCATATTCTATAATAGGGGTGAAAATGGAAAAGAAGATTTTAGTTGTTTTACCAGTAACAGAAAATCATAAAACGATTTTAGAAAAATCTATTGTCACTAAGTCGGATCAATATGAATTTGTATATACAGATGGTAAAGAGCCTACTGATTTAGAACTTAAATCGGCTCATATTATTATAGGTTCAATCTCGCCTAATAAAATTTCATTAGCTGAAAACTTAGAATGGCTCCAACTAAGTTACGCTGGAACAGATGCTTATACAGCTGATGGAGTGTTACCCAAAAATGTTGTTTTAACTTCTAGTGTGGGTGCGTATGGATTAACAGTTTCTGAACACATGATAGCTCAAACATTCGCATTGATTAGGAACTTATCATTTTATGCTAAAGCTCAACGAGAGCATAAGTGGGAGCATTTTCCAAGTGTCATTTCAATAGAAGGGGCAACCATCGCTGTTTTAGGTATGGGTAATATCGGTGGGGATTATGCTCGGAAAATGAAAGCATTAGGGGCATATATTATAGGACTGCGTAAGTCCAATAAAGATAAACCGAGTTACTGTGATGAACAATATACGCTTGATGCTTTACACGATATATTACCGCGTGCTGATATTGTTGCTATGGTTTTACCTGGTACAAAAGAAACATATCATATAATCAATGAACAAAATATCTTTTTAATGAAAAAGGGCGCCTTTTTATTAAATGCAGGTCGCGGTAATGCGATTGAAGAGAATGCGTTAATTAAAGCACTTACGACTGGTCATCTTGCTGGAGCTGCTATTGATGTTATGGAAAAAGAGCCATTATTGCAAACAAGTCCGCTTTGGGATTGTCCTCATTTGATTATTACGCCACATGTGGCAGGGCAGTTATATTTAAAAGAAACATTAAACCGTATTATAAAGATTGCAAGCGAAAATCTTTCAAAGTGGTGTTTAAATGAAGAGCTAATAAACAAAGCATAAAAATTTTACACTAATGACAATATACATAATGCAATGAATAACGATACAAATATATAAAAGCAGTTCGACAGAAATATGTGCGCTAATACTTGAATATGCTACTTTTAAAAGATAAAAATCTTTTTTTTGATTTGAATGAGATGCTTATCCGTATGTCCCATATCTCTACATTTGCGCTAAAATAATGGGAATATATCTGATAGTGATGCCGTATGAGGACAAACGACATTGTGGACATTTCTTGTGTTGATGTGGTATTCATTTAAAATGGGGGAGGGGATGTTATAGTACATGAGCTTCTATTATATATACCAATATATATACCAACGGCTTAACTATGTGTGCTAAAAAACAAAAACGGACAAGTTGAACCTTGCCCGTCTTTGTTTTTATATCTACCTACCCTTAACTATACATCAAGTTTGCGAATCTTTTTTTCGGCAAATGGAAAGTAACTAACATACAAAACAATAAAAACAACACATGACACAATACCGAGTCCAATCGCAAGTGTTCTAAATGGAACATGAAAAACAAGAATTGCGAGTGCACACAAACCCATAATCAAAAAGTCAAGTCCCATCATAATAACCACATTGACATTTTGTTTCATTGCTTGTACTGGTGTATCCCATTTTAGCTTTGGTTTAATAGTGTCAAGCCACAGCCCAAGCATACTAAACATCAGATTCACTGCTAAAAGAATTGCACTTGCGATGAGCATATCCTTTACGCTTATGTCAATAAAAAATTTTACTGCAACCAGGGCAACAATAATATTAAGTATCACATACAGGCAACTGTGTACAATCTTTGCTTTAAAATACTCGGAAAGTTTCAGGGGCAAAGCTTTTATAATGGGTAAAACTTTTGCGTCTCGTGAAATAGCACTACTGGTGAGTGTAAACATTGAGCAAAAAAGCCCAAAGGCTACACAAATCGGCATTGCATAAGGGCGAATCATTTCATAAAATTCTGACGGAATACTGCTTCCTGCTGAAAATACCATGCTCACCACTATTATAATAGGTACAATCAAACTTGACACTGGCCCGTTAATTAAATAAATAGGTTCTCGTATTACATTAATAATGTCAAGTTTAACTAAACTAGAAAAACTACTTCCTTGATGAACATGACCTTGTATATAATCTGAAACTGCTTCTTTTTTGATGCGCCTAACCTTTTTTTCATCAAAGCCGATTAAACTCTTCACATACATTTTTGAAAAAAGTAAAACTACTAAAACTATTGAAAGACCTACTACAGCGATTAAAGCAAGTGCTCCTAAAAGCCCCATCAACTCTCCGCTTTTTGTCAGAGCCGTTTGCGAGGTGCTTATCGGTAAATAGAATTGGCTCATTTTAGAGAGCATTGGGTTGTCGCTTGTTAAAAAGCTCATGATACTTTCAAGCATATCAGCGTTTTGTCGTACAAAGATTTGAATAAAAAGATTTATACCAACCGCAAAAAAAACACCGAGCACCATAATGAGATTTCTGCTTTTAAAAATGCGTGTGTACCTCATTATAAGAATTGCAATGACATAGCCTAACAAAATAGGAATCACCGGTAAAAAAATACCGACAATAATCGAGTACAGATAAAACGGAATGGGCATTACACCTTGCTTTATTGTAAAAATAACTGAAAGAATTATAAAATCAAGAACCGAAATAAACCCAAGTAAGGCGTATGTCGAAAATATTTTTGCTAACAGCCTCACATTGCTATGCACCGGTAAGGCTAAAATTAAATCTTCGATACTGCCTGCATGATAGGTCGCAAAAATAGTTGCAACACTAAATACTAAAACCCCAAAAGTAATAATCAAAGCATTTATAAAAAAGAGCACATGTTGCATACCCACCGCATCAAGTACTTCATAGTAGCTGTAGTTCATAAACCCGAGCATAAATCCCAAATAAAGACCAAGCAACAAAATGACAAAGCCTACTCCAATCACGCTAAAGATTTTACTTTTCGGTTTTGTACTTTTTTTATTTTTGCTGCTTGAAAAACTTGCACCAAGGTAAATCTTAATGAGGTGAATAAAAACCTTAAAGTTATTTACTTTGTTTTCTGTCATAATAACTCCTTATGTTATTCGCTTTTGGCAGTTTCGCCATCGGAACTTTCGCTTTTTTCGTTTTCAGTTAATTCTAAGAAAAGTTCTTCAAGCGAACTATTTTCACCTTGCTGTTGCTTTAAATCGTCAAGTGCCCCAGTAAATAAAATTTTACCCTTAGCGATGACAGAAAGTGTATCGCAAATCTTTTCTGCTGTGTCCATAACATGTGTAGAAAAGAAAACTGTTTTTCCAGCCTGCACACGCTCTCGCATGAGCTCTTTTAATTGAAATGAGCTTTTTGGGTCTAAGCCAACCATTGGCTCGTCAAGTATCCATACTTCAGGGTCGCTTAAAAGGCTTGCTACAATTAAAAGTTTTTGTTTCATGCCGTGCGAAAAACTACTAATGCTTGAGCCAATCACATCTTCTATTTCAAAAAGTTTTGTATAGCGAGTGATTCGCGTCTTTCGTGTTTCTGTGTCAACACCATACACATCGCCAATAAAATTTAAGTACTCCTCGGCACGCATTCTTGAAAAAAGTTCAGGGTTATCAGAAACATAACCGATTTTTTGTTTTGCCTTAATAGGCTCTTTTACGATGTCAAGTCCGCACACTTTTACCTCACCTTCGGTTGGTTCAATAACGCCTGTTACCATTTTAATTATTGTAGACTTACCAGCACCGTTCGGACCCAAAAAGCCGAAAATTTTACCGGGTGGAATTATTAAACTTACAGAATCGACAGCCTTTTGGCTCGAGCCACCATACACTTTTGTTACATTGGATAGTTCAATCATTTTTTTCCTCCGAAATATTTGACAAATTTTTTTTACGCCTCATCCTTACACACTCGGTAAGTAGGTATTCAATTTGCCCATTAACCGAGCGAAACTCATCCTCTGCCCAAGCACAAAGTTCTTTGTAAAGTTCGTTGTTAAGACGAAGCGGTATTTGTTTTTTTGTTTCTCTCACCTTTAGTTTTTACCCTTTAAGGTTTAGTAGAGCGTTCCCGAATTTACAATCGGTTGAGCATCACGGTTGCCACAAAGCACAACGAGTAAGTTTGAAACCATCTGTGCTTTTCGCTCATCGTCAAGAACCACGACTTCTTTTTTGCTTAATTCGTTGAGAGCCATTTCAACCATACCGACTGCTCCGTCAACGATTAACTTTCGAGCATCAACTATTGCGGTTGCCTGTTGTCGTTGTAACATTGCTTGGGCGATTTCTGGTGCATAGGCAAGGTAAGTAATGCGAGCATCTTCAATAATGAGGCCTGCCTTTTCGACATTTTCTTGGATGCGTTGTTTAATGCGGTCGGCTACGATTGTAGAAGAACCGCGAAGGCTACCGTCATCACTCATACCATCGCCGGTAGTGTCAATACCGGGTGCTACATCATAAGGATAAATCTGTACAATGTCACGGATTGCGGTATCGCATTGCAAGGACAAAAACTCTTTGTAGTTTTCCACATTAAACACAGCCTTTGCGGTGTCCACCACTCGCCAGATAACTGCTACGCTGATTTCCACTGGGTTTCCAAGCACATCGTTGATCTTTTGCTTAGCGTTACTCAAGGTTTGAGACTTGAGGGAAATCTTGTTGTGAAAGGTTATCTGGTATTGAAATTGGTTTACGGTTATGCTAGTGGTGCCTTGCTTTGAAGCATCGCCGGATTGAGCGAGCTTTGTGTTTTTAGCGGTGTTGAGCCCAGTGCAAAATGGGTTTACAAAGTAAAAACCTTCGCCCTTGAGGGTACCGACATACTTACCAAAGAGCGTCAACACAAGAGCTTCCTGTGGGGCGAGCACTTTAAGACCTGCAAAGGAAAAGACCGCAATAACAACAAGGATAATGGACAACGCAAGCCCACAGCCGAAAATCAGTGAAACTATTATGTTATATGATACATACAACACCGAAACCGCAATGATACCCGCAATTCCTAGTAGCAACAAGACTACCAGTAACAAAAGCATAGCAAAACCATTTTTTTTGCCATTTAAGATTTTTTCTTCCATAATAATTTAAAATGTTCTCCCTTAAATGTAGTTTTTTTTGAAAGTTTTATTCAACTTCCATGTATCAATATAATATCAAAATGATATTAAAATGTCAACAGAAAAATGGCGAAAAATAGAAAAAAAGTAGAAAAAAGTAAAATGAGAAACCAAAGAAGAATTGTTAAGCAAAATCCAAGTCATAGTAGATAGTTCTAAAACGAAAGAACTATAGCACTTATAACATAAGAAATATCCCTGAAGTCATCAATATGATACCAATAGTGGCTTTGAGGGTAACTTGTTCCTGAAATATGATACATCCTAAAACGATAGTCAAGACGGTGCTTAGTTTGTCAATAGGAACAACTTTTGAAATATCGCCAAGTTGTAATGCTCGATAGTAACATAGCCAGGAAATGCCTGTTGCACAACCTGACAGAATAAGGAAAAGCCAGTTTTTCTTGTCAAGTGATGTAATACCAACATGTGACTGCGTAAGGAAAACCATGCCCCATGCCAAAACCAATACAACGACAGTACGAATTGCAGTTGCAAGATGCGACTGCACGCCCTGTAAGCCAACTTTAGCAAAAATAGATGTTATAGCAGCACAAATTGCTGAACAGAGTGCGTAGATAAACCACATAGTATAATTCCTTTAACCTAACAACGCTCTCTTACTTATGTGCATAGTTTTCATGCTAATAGATTGCAAGTGAGCCACGAGGTGTTTCGATGATGTCAATATGCGTGTCATAGATGTTACTCAAAAGTTCGCCGTTCATTATTTCAGATACTGGACCGAATGCAACGACTGAGCCATCTTTCATACAGCATATTGAATCGGCATACTGTGCGGCAAAGTTAATGTCATGCATAACCGCGATAATGGTTTTACCAAAAGTATCACACACCGCTCGTAAATGTTGCATCATAGAAACCGAGTGTGCAACGTCAAGATTGTTTAACGGCTCGTCAAGTAGTACATATTGAGTTTCCTGTGCGAGCACCATAGCGACATAGCTGCGTTGTCGTTGCCCACCGGATAATTCTGTCAAGTATCTGTGTTCAAGTTTTTCTAAACCGAAAAAATCTATGTATCGTGATATGATAGTTTCATCTTCTTCGGTGAGCCTGCCGTGTGAATAGGGGAACCGCCCGAATCCGACAAGTTGCCGCACGGTAAGGCGTGTGATAAAATGATTTTCTTGACGGAGAATTGTCAGCACTCGTGCAAGGGCATTAGAATCGGCTCGGCTTACATCCATTGACGCTACGGAAATGCTACCCTCGTCCATTTTTAAAAGCCTCCCAATCATGTGCAATGTTGTAGACTTGCCCGCACCGTTTGGACCAATAATAGCTGTAAACCCACCCGAAGGAAAGTCTATAGAAAGTGGACCTATAGAAACTTCTTTTGCGTATGTTTTTTTGACATTGTGTAATTGAATCATCGATACTCCTTCTTGTTAATGTTGTTACCTGATACAGATAGTTTAGTATGCACTCTTTTTTAAAATCATTGCCAAAAAGACAACTCCACCAAATAGCTCAATGATAATTGTTACAACTCCTTGTGCATGAAAGATATGGTACATACAAAAATATGCCGCCGTAATTATAAGAAATGCGAGAACGATAGCCATAGGGTACAGGTAGCGGTGATCGTATGTTGGAACCAATCTATACACGAGCGTTACAACTAAAAAACCATAAAAGGTAAGAGAGCCGACAAGGGCAGTTGATACAGCCATCAATACGCTTACCAATGACAGTAACACCAAAAGATGAAATCGGTGGTGAAGCCCGAGCACAGTTGATACATCTTTCCCAAGCGATAGTACATTTAATTTCGGAGCATAAGCATAGAGCATAATGATAGAAATAACGACGAGAGGAATTGCTGCATAAAAATATGATGGGTCAGCGTTATTAACTGAACCAAATAGTTTTGCCTGAAGCACATCAAATTCCGAAGGTTCTAAAACACGACGCATAAATGATGCAACCGAACGCAAACCAGTTCCAATAACAATTCCGATAAGAAGTACAAACTGCATATCGCGTCCACTGTCACGCAAAAGTGTACCGTATAGCATTGCCGCAAGAAACACCATGAGGATAACTTGCACACAAAAGGCTGGAAGCCCGTCAAGTGCGATTAATGTTTTGGTGCCGAAAAAAAATACAACAGCCGTATTACAAGCGGCATACAAAGCATCAAACCCCAGTAGTGATGGAGTTATAACGCGATTATTTGTAATCGACTGGAATGTTAGGGTTGCTGTACTCTGACAGAGAGCTGCTAAAATCATAGCGATAACAGCAACGATTCGCCTGCGTACTATTGGGAAAAAAGATGGGGAAGTCATTGGCACAGGATTTTTGTATACTAATAAACCTATTGTGCACAGTAATGCGATGACTGACATACTTAAAAATAAAAGTAAAAAATTACGCCATTCTTTTTTTGTGCGAAAGGCAGTCGATATGCGTGCGCTCTCATTTATCTGTGTCTGTTTTGTCATTCTCTGCTCCGTAAACATAATTTAAAAATAATGTATGTATCTTACTGTATCATGAGCGCCTTCGCTCGCGTAAAAGTAATACGGTAAAAATGAGTGCTCCTATTGTCCCCAAGATGAGTGAAACAGGTACTTCAAAAGGCTCTATTACAACACGAGATAAAATGTCGCATAAGATAACAGCACCTGTTCCCAACACACATACCCACGGAAGATTTGTCTTTATATTATCACCACGAACAATGGATACGATGTTTGGTACGATGAGCCCTAAAAAAGGGAGATTCCCGACAACTGCTGATACTATTCCGACTGCAAGCGAAACTAAAGCTGTGCCGACGAGTACAACCCGATTGTAATTAACCCCTAAATTAGTCGCAATATCTTTGCCTAAACCAACAACGGCAATGTGGTGTGCATAGGCATAGATACATACCGTGATGATAATAATGAGGTATAGATACTCATACCGACCTATTTGTACTCCAGAAAAACTACCGACAAACCAATTTTGAATAACTTGACTTGCGTTAAACTGTAAACTCAAAAAAGAACTCAAGGCTGAAATGACAGCCCCACACATCATACCAACGATGGGTACCATTGCCGATGATTTAAGTCTAATGCGTCGCAACAGCAAAAAGAATATCATTGTGCCGGTAAATGAACATACAATAGCCGCTCCCATCCTAAGCAATAAACTCGGAGCCGGCACTATTATGTAAACGCATAAAAGCCCAAGTCCTGCCCATTCAATTGTACCTGTTGTTGTAGGCTCAACCATGCGGTTTTGAGTAATGCGTTGCATGACAAGCCCACTGACTGACATAGCTATTCCTGTCAAAATTAAAGAAAGCGTTCGGGGTATGCGTGTAATAAAAAGCATGTTCCATCCTTCTTTTGAAGCATAGATATTATAAAAGCCTATGTGGATGGAAATGAGAGCCAGTATACATACACCGATAAGTGCCGATATAAACGAGAAAGTAAAAACTTTTGTGCTTCTTTCAGTAGCGGTCGTGGTCTTTTGTATCATACCTTATCTCTTAACATACAAATAAAATGTAAAAACGAAGAACAGCATCATCATTAAACAATATAAGTTATGGAAATTATGGAAAGGAATTTATTATATTGTTTAATGACTAGCTGTGTTGTTATTATTTTGAAAACAATGTTTTTAATGATTCTAAAATCTCAATGTATGTTTCAATTCCTTCGTTTGTATAAGTGTCATTCGGGGCGTACACTATCTTGCCCTCATTAATTGCTCGGACATTTTTTAATACGGCTGAATTTTCGATAACATCACGAGCAGGACCAGGTGCATTAGGATCTTTATTTGTGCCTGCATCTCTGTCAAGGACTACAATATAGTCGGGATTACTTGACGCTATTGCTTCAAGTGAAACAGCATCGCCTTTGTGGTTAGTACTTGCGTTGTCAACTGAAAGGGCTGGTACCCAATTAAACACCTCATACCAAGGTCCCCATACGCGTCCAAACTTTGGTGCGATAAATCCGACTTCGCCACCTGACACATTTACTGCAAGTACCTTTGATGTTTTGTCATAGGCTTCCCTCACAGCACTAACCGTTTCATCAAAGCGTTTTGCGAGAGCTTGTGCTTCATTTTCCTTGCCGAAAATCCGCCCAAGTAATGCGGTATTTTCTTTTAGTCCGTTTATGAGTGATTGACCTGGTTGGCTTGACTTTTCGCTTACATCTATGTTTAGGCTTATAACAGCAGCATTTGGAACAAGTGCTTTAATATCGTTATAGTAGCCTGCAAAACGCTGTCCAACAATAACGAGGTCGGGATTTACTTGTGCAATGATTTCAAGGTTAGGCTCACGGTGATTTCCAATATCCAAGATTGTATCATCAGTTCGATACAATGATGTTGCTGGCATAACAGCCTTTGGAGCTGCAACAAGTTTTACACCCCAGTTATATAGTGTTTCAAAAGTTCGGTTGTCAAGTGAAACTACTTTTTCTGGTTTTACCGGTACTTCGACCTCGCCGAACTCGTCCTTAACGACTATTGTTGCTTTTGCTACCGTTTGGGGTTCAACTGTTTCCTGTTTAGAACAGCCGGTACCAAAGAGTAGCACGCACAGTGCAACTAGTACAAAATATGTTTTTTTCATATCAAACTCCTCTGAATAGTAATATGTTATCCATACCTTACAATATGTAAGCGCTATATAACATATTTACAAATTTTTGTCAATAGAAAATGCAAGATATATAAAAAAAATCCCTATAAAAAATACTTCATTTGTAGTACAATTTGTAGTATAATCTTAAAATTAAAAAACGAATGGACATTGGGGAGCAATGTATGCGAATAGGATTAGCACCGTATCGGTTTATCAATTCTGATGTGGAATACAATATATGCCAAGTGGAAAAAGCTTTAAAAGAAGCGTCTAGCAAAGTTGATATGCTTCTCTTTGGAGAAACATTTCTTCAAGGTTTTGATGCACTAACATGGGAATACAATAAAGATGCACTCATTGCGGTAAGCCAACACTCGCCTGAGATGCAAAGGCTCGCTCGTTATAGTGCGACATACAATACGGCGATAGGTATAGGCTATATCGAAAGAGATGCCGATGTGCTTTTTTCGTCATACGCTGTGTTCAGTGAGGGGACACTGATGTATAACTATCGGCGCATTTCGAAAGGCTGGAAAGAATATGGTAAAACTGACTCACATTACCAAGAAGGTAAAACCATAGAGCATTTTGAACTACAAGGTGAAAGATTTGGTGTAGCACTTTGTGGTGATGTGTGGGACTATCCTGAAAAGTTCAAAACTGAAAACATACTCATTTGGCCAGTATATGTGAATTTTAGTTTAGCGGATTGGAAGAAAGAAGAAACTGAGTATGCTAAACAAGTAGCAAAGGTCGCCCCTCATGTGTTGATGATAAACTCTCTTTCTGATAACCCCGTTTCACACGGTGGAGCGTTTTATTTTACAAGCGGTTACATAGTAAGCCAGATGGACTATGATAGAGAACAGGTTTTAATAATAGATGATATTAAGGTGAGTGAATAATTCGATACGCACTTGCTAGTTTTATTGCTCAAAATAAATATACTCATAGCAATGTAATATGGAATACAACATAGATATTTTAGTAGCAGGTTGTAATACGACTTGTATGCATTGCTATGTTAATGGTGGGAAAGCACCAGCAATGAGTTTTCAAGATTTTCGCTTGTGCATGGAAAAACTTAGTCTTAGTTTTGAAAACTTAAAAGGGCATATTTCTTTTACACTTGACAACGAACTATTTAATCATCCTGATGCACTACAAATACTCACATGTGTTGAGCAAAATTATAAAAGTGCTTATTATCATCATGGGAGCACAACCGGAATTGCTTTTTTAACTCATAGCAAACAAACTGAACTTTTTGATATTTTAAAAAGAAATGCGTGGGATTATGTGAGCTTTGCAATTCACGGAAATCGTGATACACATGATAAAATCGTAAACAATAGTCATGGATTAGAATCCATAATTGCGGCAAGTAAATTATTTCGTGAGCATGATTTTAAAATATGGGTAAGTTTGATGATGAGCAAAAAACTAGTGAGCGAGCTAGAGGACATGTCTTACATACTTTCGCACATACACTATGATAGTATTTTACCTGTAATCCCTGATTATTTTCCCACACCCCGATTGATGAAGTATCAACATATCCGCTTAAACAAATGCGAGTTTGTAGATGTTATTGCATTTTTGCTTTCAAGAAAAGTGGATGTATCCGACATAGAAAAGCAAGTAACATTATACAACGAAGAAACCATTATCCAGACAGTACATGCTGATGTATTAAGAGAGGAGTTGACAAGCAAGAGCACGGCGTTCTTTCATATAGATTATAAGTTAGATTTTTTTCTTGGGAATACAGGCTCTCCGCTAATGCATTTGGGAAATATCAAAACTTTAAGTTCACAGGAAATACATCAGTGCATTGTCATGGCAGAAGACAATTACTATGAAACGGAAAGTATTCATTACAATGATATTATGTTTGCCGTCTCTCATGGCAGATTAAAGAGGTCAGGAGAAAACTATGTGTATCCCTCAAAGATTGCCGGTATTATTGCTATGATAAAAAATAAAGAGGTTTAGGCTGAATCTAATGAATAACACGAATTACGAGATTTAAGGTTTTCTGCCACTTGTTTTTTTAGTTACAAGATGATATAATCGTAGCCAGAGATAAGATTTATGACTTATGAAACACTAATTGAGGAAATTAAAACATTACCAGAAGCCCAAATTGCCGAAGTGAGCGATTTTGTGTTTTATTTGAAACGACGCAGCGAAATTGATTTAGAAAAGGTTTCTAAATTTAAGACACTTCGTGACTATGACCAAGCACAAAAACTTTGGGCTGAATTTGAAACTTTATCGTTCCCAAGTTCTGAATCAGCAAGTTATGATTATAAAAATGAAAAAAATGTAATTCGATGGGAGAAATATGAAAATCTTAATTGATATAAATATATTGATTGATTATTTCCTGCATCGGCCAGAATTTTACGAAAATTCCAAATTAGTTATAAATTATTGTTTTTTTATTGTTAATGGATATATTGCCGCTCATTCCTTTTCTGATATGTATTATGTTTTACATGAAAAAGAAAAAAGAGACATAGAATATTGTCGTACAGTTTTTCTGAAATTATGCCAAATGTTTGAGGTCTGTACATTAGATAAGCAACGAATAATCGAAGCATCCAACAATCTGAACTTTAATGATTTTGAGGACTCTTTGCAAAGTTCCTATGCTGAATCTGCCGGATTAGACTATATCGTTACTAGAAATATTTCCGATTTTAAGAATTCATCAGTTCCAGCAATTACACCAGAAATTTTTATTAGTATGATAAATTAGCAAATGCCAAAATCGCTCTTGTGATTTCTCGAATTATTGTGAGTCTAGCCAATAACGATGATTGCGAAACTACAGACAAAGAAAGATATACTGATTAACTCGTAGTGGAAATAATCAATATTCACTAACATCGCAATACCGCCATGTATTTGCATTGCTTAATAGAGCCACTGAAATATATCTTTCCCCATGTACATAACCACATAACATTGTAGCAAGTTGATAGCCTGATGAGTTGCACTTGAATATTTAAGGATGTTTGATGCTAATTCTTGTATCCAAATAGATTGTCATATTATTCATAATTTCCATTAAGTCTGTACAATGGAGTATGTGTGTGGGACTATCCCTCATACGTTTCACGTGTTTTATATGAATACTTGTATCCACAAAATCTACATTTACAATTTTGACGATATATATCTGTAGTCATATGAACTTGTTCTTTTCTTTCAATTGTTCCGATTTTTTCTCCTTGGCTGTTACGTTTTATATCTGTTCGATCAATGGTACTGTAATGCCCTTCACTATCAATTAAGTTTTTACTTAATTTTATTTCTGCAAACCATTTATTACACCTAGGACATTTTGAATTTCTACCCATCTTAATTATAATTATCAAAAAAATGATAAAAGCGATGCGCATTAACAATGGATGTTTTTTCGTAAATGAACCTAAACTAAACGGGGTATTTATAAGTGATTTATGGACAAAACCAACATCACCATCAACAATGACCTTGTACCAATCATTATTATCTTGAAATAATTCACCTTCGCATATTGTTCCACCAAGTAAAACTTTTATTGATTTTGAATTTTTATTAGGTTCTGAACGTAAATTTGCATCCTGTGATATTTTTAATTTTTCAGCAGATAAGTGTGAATTCATTACAATAAATAACAGAAATACCCAAATTTTTCTCATGTTGTTTTATCCTGTTAGTTCTGTAAATTGTTCGCTTCCAAAATGAAAGAGGTTTTCACCTAATTTAATTTTTGGGAAAAGACTATCGAGATCATCAGTAGTTTTTTCTATTTTATTAGTGATTTCAACAGTGTGAAAGAAAAAGTGTAACTTTTCGGCTGGTTGTAATTCTGTTATTGCCGCAAGCAAAATATTCTTAAAGTTGTCTAATGAATGCTTTGTATTTAAATCATAAAACACTTGATATACAACAAAGGCGTTTGATTTATTGTCAAAACATGCAGAAGCTGTTCGATGTAAAAACTGATACGGCATATTGGAATCAGTCGTGATGGCTTTTTTTGTAAAACCATTATTAATGATTATATCACACCAGTGCGTAAGTACATGCTTTCTATTTTCAAATGAATTATCACTTGTACCTTCATTGAGCCATTTTGATATTATTGGATTATAGTGTTTATCTTCAACAATTTCTGTGTATTTTGCCTCAATCGCTATTTTTGCAATTTCAGTAAAAATCATCAAATCGGTAAATGATGACGTATTGTTAGAAAATGAGGGAGTAGGGTATTCAAAAAACAACTCACAAGTTTTGCTTTCAAGATGCAAATTTTTGGTGAGCTTTTGCATACCGTCTGTATAATCTTTCCAATATTGTGCTAATGGTATTGACGAAGTGTGGTTAGAGTTTATTTTTGTATTACTAAATGCATCCAAAATAAAATTATAATTTAAAGATGGTTTTGGGTTTCCCCAATTAATGCTTTTAATTTCCATATATTTCCATTGCCCCTTATTCTATGTATTCAATAGATAGTTGTGGACCAAGCCACCTATCTTCATATACCGTTCCGTAAAAGGTATAGTCTTTATATTTTTCTAACTGCAAAATCCTATCAATCGCCTGTTCTTCAATTCTACAGTTCATACCTATACCGCCTAGATGTGCCGTTCCATCAGAGTGTATTGAAGATAGCCTTGTGGTGATTTTTACTTTTTTTCCAATGTAGTCATTCTTTTTTAGTTTCACAATATCCCAACTTGTAATTTCTCTGTATTCTTCTGTGTTTTGTGGCATAATTTCCGATTCTCACATACTTTTTGCTTCATCTATGTACTGTAATGCTTCAGCCAAATTTCCTAATTCGTATTCTTGCTTTGCTTTATCAAGCAATGTTGAAACTTCAGAAGCATAACAAACCGAAATTGCTAAAAAAATGACTATAATGTTTGTAAATATTTTTTTCATACTTGGCTGCCCCTAAATAACACCAAAACCTGCAACCAACCTAAAAATTGCTGCGATTAAAAACACAATGCACAAAAGTATGCCGATGATAGCTAATACTTTATTTGCGATGTTTCGTTTTTTGTTTACGCCTGAAATAATTCCTAAAACCAAAAATATAATTGCCAGCCAGTTGACCCAACCGAATAATGGCATAAAGCCAACCGCTACAAAAAGCCCTCCAATAAGAGCCCAAACAATACTTCCCATATAGTTTACCTCATTTTACTAAAAAAATTCTTGCGTTTTTATGTCGGTTTGTCAACCGACATAAATGTAGTATACTACATTTATTTTTGCTTTTATGGTGAACGGTAAGCGTTTAGTTAGTTTTAGATGGTTGAAATTTCATCTAAAATAGTTTAAACTTGCAATGGTTATAGTGGCTGTACAAGGATTTCCAAAATAAAATGAAACAAGAAAAGGTTGAAAACCAAGACATAGAATTCAAACAAAATTGGCAAGATGACTATCTTAAATGGATTTGTGCATTTGCTAATACAAATGGTGGAACTCTTTATATTGGTGTGAACGATGATGGAAGCATCTGTGGAGTCAGTGACTATAAAAAACTATCGGAATCTATTCCACTTAAAATAAAACAAACAATGGGGCTTTTATGCGATGTTACTATTGAAAATGATGATAGCAATTTAAAATATCTTGTAGTGAAAGTAGCACAATATGCTACTCCTGTAAGTTATCATGGGAAATATTACAAGAGAGTAGGTTCCACAACGCAAGAAGTTTCAGGTTTTGAACTTAACGACTTAATTTTAAAAGCACATGGGCTTACATGGGATGCTGTTACGATACCTAATGTCACGGTATCTGATTTAGATGAACGTGCATTTAAAGTATTCAGAACATGGGCTACTAGAACTAACAGATTTAAACAAGAGGCACTAGAAATAAGCAATGAAGCTCTTTTACAGAATTTAAGGGCTTTTGATAATAAAAGGCTCACAAGAGCCGCAATCATGGCATTTCACCCCGACCCAGAAAAATGGGTAATAAACGCATATACCAAAATTGGTTACTTCCTAAACGACGCCGATATTTTGTATCAGGATGAGGTACACGGTTCTCTGTTGACTCAGGTTGAAGATGCTCTCGATCTAATTTACACAAAATACATGAAGGCTCTCATTTCTTACCCCGACCAGATTCATCGCTGGGAAACTTTTTTCTTTCCTCGAAGTGCATTTCGCGAGCTTTTGCTTAATTCTCTTATCCATAAGGATTATTCACAGCCATATCCAATACAGATCCTGATTTACAAAGATAAGATTGAAATTTGGAATATTGGTGAAATGCCAAAGACAATTAAAATAGAAGAACTTTATCATAGCCACCATTCAGTACCGAGAAATCCCAAAATCGCTGATATTTTCTTTAAATGTGGGCTTATTGAATCTTGGGGACGAGGGTATTATAAGATTAAGACAATTTGTCAAGAAGAAAATGCAAAATTGCCTGAACCCAAAAACATAACAGGTGGTGTTTCTGTGATTTGTAGTGCTTCGGACTTTTACCTGAACCTCGCAAAAGAATACAATATTGATAGAGCTACTGAACCCAATCAGATGTATGATAATAGAGCATTGGAAACCTCGCAAGTTGATGGCAAAAACGACGACACTGACCCTGATGACCCTTTAAATGACCCTTTAAATGACCCTTTAAATGACCCTTTAAATGAAATAGCAAGACGAATAATAAAATGTATTAGAGAAAATCACACAATAACAACGAGAGAAATTGCTGATGTGCTGAATGTAAGTGAAAAAACAGTTAAAAGGAGCATTGCCGAGTTAAAAGCAAAAAGCATCCTAAAACGCGAAGGTTCTAAAAAAACTGGTTATTGGAAAATCATAGTACAGGACTAATAGCTAAAATCACGCGTGGACGGTGGATTTTGATGCTTTTGGCTCTTATCTAAACCTCACAAAAAGAATACAATATTATTTTCAATAATTGTTCAGTATAGACAAAGAATAAAGTTTGTCGTATAATCTTAAGTACAAAAACTGTGTACATACACAAATTTAGGACAGAGGTGTGCCTTAAAACTCCGATTATTTGGAATTCATGGGCGATTACTCAATTCTTTTGCAGTTTCACTTTCCCCATTTACTTTCAATGAAAAATGTGATACACTATATTACACAAAACCTATGCACAAAAGAATAGGAGATGATAACATCGTGTTGGTGTCGTATTACCCGAATCCTAAAGTTCGCTTAACTGGTATCAGGATATTGATGTATGTAAGCAGGTTGACAACATTGACCATGTGTGTGATTTAGATGCGCTAAACCGTATGTACGATTATTTAACCACTCATGGCAGTTTGTATTATAAAGCACATATTTATTCTTTTAATGAGCAAGGTAGGCATCTGTTTGAATCGCTGAGGTTTTGTCAAACAGACGAAGAATGGTATGAATACCATTTACAATAGGTAAAAAAAATAATGTCAAAATATGGAAAGTATAATTTAGCTCAAACTGATTATCAACGTTTTAAAGCAGACTCAAATCGCTTTAATAAAGCGGATTCAACAGTAGAATATTTGCATATTTTAGAAAAATGTCAAGGTGCTTTATGAATATTGAAAACTTTTGGAATGACATAATAACGCAAAACAGGCAAAGTCTTTTTTCGTATTTTTTAAACGATGCGATTATTCGATGGCATTGTACGAACGAAGAGTTCACTGTCAAAGAATACATAAAGGTAAATTGCGATTATCCTGGAACATGGCATGGCGAGATTGAAAAACTTTTTGAACTTGATTCAAAGATTATCCTCATAGGTAAAGTTCAATCGGACGATAAAAAAATTTCTTGTCATGTAACGAGTATTATTACATTGTGTGATGATAAAATAATAGAAATGGATGAGTATTGGGCAGATGATGGCGATGTTCCTAACTGGAGAAAAGAGTTAGGGATAGGAAAGCCTATTTTGTAAATTAATTTTATTAAAAATGAATGTGTTTGTTATGTAGGTAATACATTAATGTATTAAAATTCCCACCCTCTTTTTTTAAATCTTTTTTAAGCATCTTTATAATTTCTTTAAAATTGTCTTGTATATTGCTTGATATAATTGATTAATCAAAAAGGAATGAGCTATGGATTTTATATTAAGCACAAAAGATTTGTGTAAAAGTTTTAAGGGTAAAGTGGCGGTAAACCATGTATCTATTGGTGTTAAGCGTAATTCTGTCTATGGACTTTTAGGACCAAATGGGGCGGGTAAATCGACTTTGTTAAAAATGCTTACGGGTATTCTTCACCCAAGTGATGGTGACATTATATTTGATGGGCATCCGTGGACTCGCAATGACTTGCGACATATCGGGGCATTGATTGAAACGCCGCCTCTTTATGAAAATCTGACAGCCTATGAAAATCTAAAGGTGAGAGCGACTTTGTTGGGGCTACCTGATACAAGAATTGGCGAAGTTCTTGAAACGGTCAATCTCACTAATACAGGAAAGAAAAAAGCGGGGCAATTTTCTTTAGGTATGAAACAAAGGCTCGGTATTGCGATAGCTCTTATAAATCATCCTAAACTTTTGATTCTCGATGAACCTACTAACGGTCTTGATCCTGTGGGTATCGGGAACTTGCGTGAACTGATTCGCTCATTTTCAGAAAAAGGAATTACGGTGATTTTGTCAAGCCATATTTTGTCGGAGGTTCAGCAGATTGCCGATCATGTAGGCATTATCGTAAACGGAACAATAGGCTTTGAGGGGAGCATCCATTCACAAGAAAATTTGGAAGCGTTGTTTATGGATGTAATTCGTAAGTACGGAAAGGAGGTGTAAACCATGCATTATTTGAAAGCAGAAAACTTAAAACATAAACACACATTTACAAGGACACTGATTTTTTTAGCTCCTTTTGTGACGGTGCTGATGACTTGTCTTTCACCTGTATGGTTTCAGGTAAACGCATTTAATTGGTGGTATGTTTTTCTTTATCCCGGATTTCTTGCTCTGCTGTGTGTCATGATTGAGCAAAAGGATAGCGGAAAAAAGAAATATCAAACTATTTTTACGCTTCCTGTACAACTTTCAAGAATCTGGATAGCAAAAATCGAAACAGCAGGGCTTTATGCCTTATTTGGAAATCTTATCTTTTTTACCTTGAATGTGTCAGGTGGCTTTATCCTTAGGCAGTTTTTAGGACAAAACATGACAATCGGCGTATCTAATGCACTAGTTGGAACTGCTTTAATTGTATTGGTAGGCTTGTGGGAAATTCCTTTTTGTCTATATCTTACAAAGAAAACCGGACTCGCTCTTTCATTGATGATAAATGTTGGCATAGGAAGCATTTTGGGCATACTTTTAGCTTCTCATTCTTATTGGTTTCTTTGCCCATACAGTTGGGTGCCGAGACTTATGATATATATTCTCCATATTATGCCAAACGGAACGCTTGTACAAGCAGCCATTATTGAAAATGTGCCTGTTGTGGTTGGCTTGACGCTTGCTCTGTCAGTTCTTTTGTTTATAATTTTATCTATTGTTACGGCAAAGCAATTTTCAAAACAGGAGGCAAAATGATGTTGTCATTTATTCGCTGCTTTAAAGCGGAATTTATAAAAAAAAGACGAAGTGCTATCCTTTACATTCACATCGTTTTACCCGTTTTGTGTGCGAGCCTATTTGCAGGATACTATCATATTTCTAGTTGGCACATATCGGCAAAGATAAGTGCATATCTTGAGGTTATTGCAGCGTCTATTCCGTTTATTATTAGCATCATAGTAGGCGGTGCTTTAGAGATTGAGTATAACGCAGGCGGCTATCAGATTTTGCTTGGGACAATTCCGTCAAGAATCGCCTCATTTTTTGGGAAACTTATTTTTTTACTGTTCTGTTTTTTGGCTGCGGTGGCTTTGGCGTTGGGATTGTTTTTAGCATTATATCCTGTTGCCCCTTTTATGCTGTATGCTAAAGCATTAGCTCTTTTGCTTTTTACCACATGCCCTTTATATGTGCTACACATTTTTGTGGGAATGAAATTTGGAAAGGGAGCGACTTTGGCTTTGGGCATTGCAGGAAGTCTTTTATCGGCACTTATGTGTACCGGACTTGGCGATGGAATTTGGAAGGCGATTCCGTGGGCTTGGGGTATTAGAGCTATGGACTTTACGGTGCTTTCGTGGTATGATGTTCAGTACTTTAATCAAGTACATGGTGAGTTTGCAAACGGCATGATAATTTGTGCCTGTTCGGGTGTCTGTGTATTGAGCACTTGCCTGTTGTGGTTTAGGCGTTGGGACGGTGGAAAAAGTGCGGAATAAGTAAAAATGAAAAATTGGAGGCGGTCTTTTGGCACACATTCTTATTGTAGATGACGATAAAGCCATTTTGGAACTGATAAAAGAAGCCCTGTCAAAAGACGGACATCAGGTTTCGCCATATCAAAACCCATCCGATATAAATATGAAGAATCTTCACCGCTATGAACTTATCATTTTGGATATTATGATGCCTTGCATGGATGGGCTTTCATTTTTAAAAGAAATTCGCAATATGGTTGATTGTCCAATTCTGTTTTTAACGGCAAAAACGATGGAAAGTGATATTTTGTTCGGACTGAATATTGGTGCAGACGATTATATTACAAAACCGTTTTCTGTAAAAGAACTGAGAGCACGCATTACGGCACACCTTAGAAGAGAAAGAAGAGAAAGGCACAATGCACTGTATGTTGGAAATAATATGTATCTTGACCTTTACGCTAAAAAATTATACATATCTAATCAACAGGTTTTTCTCACCAAAGGCGAATATGCTATTTGTGAATATCTTGCTCGGCACAGCGGTCAGGTTTTTACAAGAGAACAGATTTATGAAGCAGTGTTTGGGTTTGACAGAATGAGTGACGATTCTACCATAGCAACACATATTATGAATATTCGCTCTAAGATTGAACCATTTGGGATAAAGCCAATCACAACGGTATGGGGTATCGGATATAAATGGGAATAAATAGAACAACAACACTAAAGGGGCTTTTCCGTCGTTTTACTGTGGCTCTCGTTTGTCTGCTTTTCATCTGTGTTGCTATACCGTTTTTGTTGTTGTCCGTTGCAGTAAACGCAAACATTGTCAACCGTGCAAATTATACCGAACTGCATGTAAAAAAGATGATTCCAATTTTGACCGTAGCTCCAGATTTGACAAAGGTTTCTTTTCCATCTGAATGTGGCTATTTGGTGTTAGATCGTAACTTTCGCGAACTATATAGCAATATGAATGACGAAGAAAAAGAAATGGCTACTCGTTATGCAAAGGGTGAACTTGTTCGTTTGCCAGATAAACGCCAGTTTGTAGTTGTCACGCGTGAAAACGAAATATGTATTTTACGGTATTATATTGATTCGCGTTTTACGGTGTCATGGCTACCGGATAACTTTCCATCGCCTGATGTCATTCTTCTTTTTTTGATAGGGATTAATGCGGTACTTGCAATTTTGTTTTTAACTACACGATTTGCTAAAGTTGTGCGTTTACAGATTTTTCCGCTTGTACAAGCGACAGAAAATATATCGAAAAAGAATCTTGACTTTGATACGGGGCATTCTCACATCAAAGAAATCGAGGATGTGCTTGACGCTTTTTCTGAAATGAAGGAAAGCTTAAAAGAATCTCTTGACCGTCAGTGGCGGTTCGCTCAAGAACAAAAAGAACAAATTGCAGCGTTAACTCATGACCTAAAAACTCCCTTGACAGTGGTGCATGGAAACGCTGAACTTTTAGAGGAAACAGAATTAACCTGTAATCAAAAACGCTATGTTGAGTATATTTCAGATGGTTGTAAACAAATGCATAGTTATATAAAGACGCTTATTGATCTTACAAACACAGATAAAGAGCAACCATTAAAAAAGGTAGCAACATCTCTTTCTTCTTTGCTTAAAGAAGTTTCTAATCAGATTGCAGGTTTAGCTACAATTCATCGAGTTAATTTACATTTTGAACATTTTAATGATTTAACAATTTGTGTAGATTCCACTTTACTTATTCGCTCTCTTGTCAATGTGATTAAAAATGCTATTGAGCGTTCATCTAAAGGTGGTAATGTATGTGTCAAGATTATAGAATCGGAGAAACATATCTCATTTGTTATTACAGATGAAGGAAGCGGGTTTTCTCCTCAAGCACTGAAACACGCAACAGAGCAGTTTTTTATGGATGACATAAGTAGAAGTTCTAAATCTCATTACGGTATCGGCTTATATATGACGGCTTCCATTGTCCAAAAACATGGTGGAAAAATCATTTTAAGTAATGTTAGCGAAAATGGTGGTGCAAGGGTGACAATAGAAATACCTTATTTGTTGGAACTCTGTGAGCATACTTGACAATAAAGAAAATCATTCGTATCAGGGGGGACTTTTCGCAAGGGCTAGTCGAGCCATTACGACAGCACGAGTATGACTTTATCGTTTCGTCATACGCTTTCCATCACTTGACAGACGAGCAAAAAATTGGCTTTATTAAAGAACTCCTTAATCACATTAAAAGTGATGGACTTATTTTAATAGGTGATGCTGCTTTTGAAAATCGAGCACAGTTAGAGCAATGCTGAAACAAGGCAGGTACTGATTGGGACGATGAAGAAATCTATGTTGTCATATATCAATTAAAGAAAACATTTCCGAAACTTTCATTTAGTCAAGTTTCTTATTGTGCTGGCGTGTTGACATTTAGGAAATCTAGTTAATTCTACAGGCAAGATAGTTCTCGCATGTGGAATCGTCACCAGCTACTTTTACTCAGTAGAACTAAAACTGATCTGGCTTAAAGTTGATTATAATAATTAGCGGTTTTTTACATCATAGTAGCTGTGATGCATGGCTACTTCACGATAAAGAAGTAGCCATTTTTTGCTATGCGTATATTTTTCTAAAGACGAGGTATAGATAATTGCCATTGACTAAACAAATGGTTTCTATATAGTCAGCAGTTTCTTGAATTATCTCTTTGGATAAAGCGTTAAACTCACTAACAGTAAAGGCCTGCCTCATTTTTACATTCTGAATATCAGAAAGTTTTTTTTGGCTAGCCACATTGTTTGCAAAAGTTTCAAGCGCATCGCCAACAGTAAAACTAGTCGCACCAACTGTCTTCGGATTTTCAGCATAGGCATGATTATCGCAGTTAAAAAAAAGATTGTACTTTCCTTCTTTTTTACTCACAAGGTATACACTCACTAAGGCTAATTCACTATTAGGGTGAATATATGGGAACTTTTCGTCAAGGTCCATTTCTGACAAGGCATCACTGTGGTTATAAATATCCTTACCATTTAAAACCTGCGTCGGTTTTATTTTTTCAAAACTCGTTCCAATAAAAAAGTCATCTGGATGTTCGATTCCATTTAAAACAGTTTGAATACAGGTAAGACGCAATTCCTTTGGGTCATCCGCTTTACTTCTTTTTGCCCTAATGCGTAAGCACTATGCACCATCATAAACAATAAGAGTACCGTTATCATTTTTTTCATAAAAAACTCCTTCGGAGCCGTATTACTAGTACGGTGCTCCTTAATAAAATAGTGTATAAAACATTAGAATGGCAACAATCTAATGCTTACTCAGATTATATTTTTTTGGGTATAGTGTCAATACCTTTAATTAATTTATTATCCTAAAAATTTATTGAAAATATCAGAAAAGTGGGACCATATATTCGTGTTGGAAAATTGATGTCAAGCGATGGGTATCCGAAACTGGCTACGAATGTGTGAAGTTTTAAGTAAGACTTTCCTCACCGTTGTAATCATTCAAGCTTTGGAAAATTTCACAACGCTTTCTATCAAATAGAAGCTACTTGACAGTGTGTTACTTTTGTGATATATAGTGACTTGTAGAACAAAGTAAACTGATAATATATTTGTATTGATAGTATATACTACTGTCAAGTTTTAGGAGAGACATGCTTATACCAATAACGCACTATAATGACCTTGACGCAAGAAAGTTGATGGATATATATTCTGAAAGCAATTATAAAAATACTGATTACTTTTATCCTCATATACGAGATACAAATGAAGCTATTCGGAAGGTTGAAGAGAACTTTTTGGATTATCTTAAGGAGAGATTTTTTAAGTTGGATGAACCTGTATACTGGGTTTTGGAAAAAGATGGTATGTGGGTTAGTGCTTTACGAGTAAGCAAGATTCAAACTGCTCTGTACTATCTTGAGGCACTTGAAACTAGACCTGACAAAAGAGAGAAAGGATATGCAACTTTGCTTCTATCCGGTGTTGTAGACTCTTTGAAGAAAAGAGGTCCTTTTCTGCTTTGTGACTGTGTTAGTAAACAAAATAGTGCTTCTTTACATGTTCATCAAAGATGTGGTTTTCAGATTGTCTCAGATGAAGGATATAATTATCTAAATGAAAAAGCGAGTAATCATCACTTTGGCTTGCAATATATATATGAGGGATAATACGCATATCTTAATAAAGCGAATTTTTTCATCGCAAGGAATGCCTTTTGTAACATCGTCTTTAAAAAAGAAAAAAGCGTTTCATACACAGTCGCAGTTTGAACAAAATCTTTCGTTTCTTTATGGCGAGCAATAGCCTCAGGAATTCCATCAATAAAGGTGTAAAGTCTAAAAAGTTCCATAAGTTTTTTATGTGCAAAAGAAGGTGGCGGAGTCTGATGATACTATTCTAAAGCAATATTTTCTTCTATGGCTTCTAAAAACTCTTCAAAAGCCATGGCAAGTTTTTACCATTACGAGAAGTATGTTACTATGCAGTTGAACTTGATTTTACAAGGCTACATATTTTACTGTGTATCCATTTTTCTTAGTATGTCAAGCCTGTGTGTATGTTTAACAAAATGACACACCAAAAGAAATCTTGAAAAAAGTTTCTTAAAATCGGTAAAAAGTACTTGACCTTATTCTTGAATTTGTGGATAATGAAATTATGAAGATGTGGAGTTTTACCATTCTCATATCTCGTAAAAACTTTGTTACTGATACATCGTGTGGTAAAATTCCAAAAGTCTTACATGTATAGATAGTAATTTATAGAAAAATTGTAGTGGCATCCAAAAAGTATTAAGAGAATATGTAAAAGAGTCAGTAAATACAGAAAATGTAAGACTTGCATGAGAAAAATACTTACGCAATAAAAGGCTGCCCGAGTTTTATCTGGTTTATACACAAGTGTTTGTAATTTACCTAGTCCGTTGGTATGTTTTATCGAATTAATACTAAATAGGAATTGAAACAATAATGAAACTATTTTTCTCATTTTTTAAGCAGAGTATAAAACATAATAAAATACTTTTTGCGTTAATTTATAGTTTTGTTTTTGTTCTGTGTGGTTTTAAAATTTTAATTCCTGTGTTTTATCGGATAATAATTGATTCAATACCAAAAGGCACTGAATACTCGCTCGCTATTTTATTAGCTCTTTATGCTTTGGCTCTTTTGCTTTTAAACATATTGACTACGCTGTGGTATATACTTTTAGATATAGCTGGTGTTCAGTTTTTAACTCGTATTCGTGGAGACTTGTTTGATAAACTTATAGTTGCACCACTTGATACTATCAATAGTTTTTCTCGTGAAAAAATTAAAAACATTATTTTCACTGATGTAATTCAAATGTTTTCATCACTCACAATAAATAGTGTGCAAATAACTTCTAATATAATTGTATTATTGGTTGGCTTTGTTATTGCGTTTGTAATTCATAAAATGCTGAGTGTTGTGTTTTTAGTTTTTGTTGTAGTAGGATTTGCCGTTTCGTTTTTGTCAAGGCGAATAGTAAAAAAACAATCACAAAAAGTGAATGCACAATTAAAACAGCAAAACTTATTTACAAATTCTTTTGTTGACGAAATCGAAATTTTTAAAACCCACGATCTTAGTAATTACCATACTAATAAGCATAAAACATTAATGAAAAATTTCCAAAATACTATTTTAAAATCAGATGGTATTCAGGTTTTTCTAAAAAGTTTTTTACAAGGTTTGCGTTCTTTTTTTACTCTTGCCGTTGTGTGCTTTCTGTTGTTATCAAAACAAGGAGCTACAATCGGAGATATACTTTTTTTATCGCTCATTTCAGAATTAATTTTATCGATAAGTAGCGATACGGAATTACTCATATCGCAAAGCTATTCTTTGTTGCCATCGTTTGAAAATGTCGAATCAATTTTAAAAATGACGCAAGAAAACTTTGGAAAAGAAAGTTACGACAAATTACAAAGTCTTTTACTTGACAAACTTTCGTTTGCTTATCGTGATACATTAGTAACTGAAAACAATGTCTTAAAGTCAATTAATTTTTCATTTCATTGTGGAGACCGTGTTAGAATTGTTGGCAAAAACGGAAGCGGAAAAAGCACATTAGCAAAATTATTGTCATGTTTAATAAAGCCAACACATGGCACAATAAAGATAAATGGTGTACCAATGCAATCTTACGATCGCACATTCTTAAAACAAAAAATAGTCTATGTAAATCAAGATGAACCTTTTTTAAATGAAAGTATTTTAGATTATTTTAACGCATTGGGGATTGCCTTTTCAAAAGATAGTTTAAAAGAAAAACTTGATTTGTGGAATTTTCACCAAGATCTTACTGAAAGTTCTACCGGAATGCAACTAACTGATAATGCAAAAAAATTATCGGGTGGTATGCGAAAAAAACTTTTGGCAATTAAACTTTTTGAAAAAATCAAAGAAGCCGATATTGTTATTGTTGATGAAATAAGTTCTGGATTAGATTATAATTCCATTTTGCTTTTTGAGTCTTTGCGTGAAAAAGCGTTAAGCGAAAATCCGAATTGTATTTATTTTGAAATTTCCCACACACCAACTGACGATGCATTTTTTACTCACACGATTGAACTTAAAGGGTGAAGACTCTTTGGTATAATTTCCACTCCTTTCCCGCCATCATTGCAAGCCCCTACCGATAGGAATGATAGACCTCATCGTTGAAGAAAATGATACAATGCACGATTTTTATGTGATTTTTTGTAATAGTTTGTATTTTTACTGCCAAAGCAAGCAAAGTTTTTGATATATTTCTTAGGAAAAACACATAACTTAAGAAAGTAAGAAAAATACCCATTGATGATGCGGTAAACTTTACACCTTTTATTAAATCGATTGTTGACAAACATCAGGATAAGGATTTTATACTTACCTTTGAGGATAAAATGTATATAAAAATATTTGAAGATGTTTTCAAAAACTATGATAATGTTGAAATTTTAGAGCGAGATATGCGACTACTTATTTTGAAAATGAGAAAATGGATTTGATCATCAGTAATCAAGTTTTTGGTACAAGGAGAAGTCCACTTGACGAAAGAGCTTCTCTTGCTGAAGAACAGTGTAACGAGGGTTGACACATGTTTGCTACGAAAAAAATATTCAATGGAAAAATGCCCTCGTACATCAACTTGATTTTTGTAAAAGTTTAGGGTATACTTTTTATAGTTGAGCCACTTGAAAAAAATAATGAGTTTGTGTGTTTGAAGAAAAAATTTTAAGCAAAAGAGGGAAGGTTAGTTCTATATGATTCAAGGAATAAAGAATACTTCTAATGATACATTCAGTCGCCTTATGGGAAATGGGCTTCACTATGAAGTTCCAAAATATCAAAGGGATTATGCTTGGGATAAAGAACAATGGTCTGATTTTTGGTATGATTTGATGCAAATGATTGAAGAGAATGATTCACATTATATGGGCTATTTAGTTCTTCAAACAATTGATGATAGAAATTATCAAATTATAGATGGTCAACAGAGATTAACAACTATCTGTATTTTGATTTTGGCGGTTGTAGATACATTAAGAAAACTTCCAGGTACTGAAAAAGAGCAAAATGATAATCAAAAGAGAGCAGCAAATATTCATTCAACATATATTGGTAACATGGATATGCTGACATTGACATCTGTCAATAAATTGGTATTGAATAGAAACAACGATCATTTTTATCGGACATATCTTTCAAGTCTTCAAGAAATGCCAAAGCGTGGATTGAAGATATCAGAAAAATTGCTGAAATCTGCATTTGAAACATTTAAAGTATATGTAGAATCAAAATATAAAACGGCAGAAACCCTTATTCTTTTTATTGACAAACTTGTTAATAATATCTTTTTTACCGTAATTACAGTTACGGATGAATTGAATGCCTTTAAGGTTTTTGAAACACTGAATGCTCGTGGTGTTCAGCTTTCTTCATCTGATTTATTAAAAAACTATATTTTTTCCGTTGCAAACACACATGGCTTGCATCACATAAGGTTGGATGAACTTGAACATATATGGGCAGAGATTGCTGATATATTAAAAGAGTTTCAGATTTCAGAGTACTTACGCTTTTACTGGAACAGTACACATAAAACAGTACGCAAAAATCAATTATATAAGACAATTCGTAACGAAATAAAAACACCTGAAAAAGCCTTTGCCTTATTACGCGATATGAGAAAAAAAGCTGATATTTTTATGGCATTACGAAGCCCCGATGATGAAATGTGGAGAAACCATCAGGATATTTCAGAGAATATTGGTTTGTTAAAATTGTTTAATGTTATTCAGCCACTACCATTACTAATGTCTGCATATTCAAATCTTTCAGAAAAAGAGTTTTCATCTTTGCTTGCTAAAATAGTGGTTATTTCATTTAGATATAATGTTATTTGTGGAAAAAATCCAAATGAGCTAGAAAGTGCGTACAATAAACTTACATTAGATATAAATAAAACAAAGTCATACAAAATTGAAGATATAAAAGTTGGAATTTATATTTCAGATGAAGAATTTGAGCAGACATTTACATACAAAGAATTTATTTATAGTTCACGCAATAATCAGATTGCAAAATATATTTTAGCAAAAATAGAAAAATTTGAATCGGGAGCATCCGTTGACATTACGAATAGTACATTGGAGCATATTTTGCCTGACAATCCGAATGATACATGGCAATGGGACGATGTGAAAATTCAACAGTTTCACTACAGATTAGGAAATATGACTCTTTTAGAGGCTGTCAAGAATAGAGACTTAGGTAATATTTCTTTTTCAGAAAAAAAAGCTATATACAAAAAATCGACTGTTCCCATGACATGCGCGATTGGAAATTCTGATTCAGAAGAATGGACAGAAAGACATATAGAACAACGGCAAAAAAACATGGCAAGTAAGGCAAAAGGTATTTGGAAAATCTAAGGCTGCTAGAAAAAATGTAGTATACTACATTTAGGTGATTGATGGAATCGCCTAAAAATATAGAGTTTCAAAAGAGGTTAATAATGTTTCATGCAATTAACGGACAGACAAATGTAAATGGGGAAGTTACAGACTATATCCGCTTTGGCAAAGGAAAGCATAATCTTGTTATGATTCATGGTGTTGGAGATGGGCTTAAAACGGTTAAGGGTATGGCACTTCCTTTTGCATTGTTGTATCGAAACTTGACAAAGGACTTTACGGTATATGTTTTTAGTAGACCTGTAAATCTTAAACCAAAAACTTCTACAGAAGATATGGCGGAAAGTTTATACAAGTCGATAAAATCAGTTGGCATTAACAAGGCGTTTATCGTTGGTGTTTCACAAGGCGGAATGATTGCCCAACATCTTACACTGAAATATCCTGACCTGGTAGTAAAATTAGTTCTCGTTGTAACATTAAGTCAACCAAATCCAACGGTTAATTCTGTCATTAGTAGGTGGTTGGAAATGGCAGAGCGAGACGATTACAAAAGCATTATGCTAAGCACAGCGGAACTTTCATACACGCTACAAAAACTTAAGTCCTCAAAACATATCTATAACATCATTTCCAACTTAGGCAAACCTAAAAGCCTTGACAGATTTATTATACAAGCAAACTCGTGCATTACTCATAACACTTATGAGCGGCTGAGCGAGATACAGTGTCCGACTCTTGTTATTGGGGGAAGTGAAGATAAAATTGTAACGGGTGAAGCTTCAAAGGAAATTGCCGAAAAGATTGTTGGTGCTGAACTATTAGTGTACGAAGGATTTGGACACGGCCTTTACGAAGAAGCAAAAGATTTTTTTAAAGTTGTGTCAAGTTTTTTGCTCGATAAATAAAACCAATGAGCAAGGTGAAAAGAAAAACGACGGTGCACTGTACTCTGCTTTAAATTATGCAAAAGAAAATTGTAATTTCATTTAAGTGTCAGTAGGATTGCATTGGTATGTACGAGTATTGAAACTGTTGATTGAAAAACACATGGGAGAATTGTCTTATTATGGATAGAATTGAAAAAGTAGTATTTATGAATATGTGCATGGTCTATGAAGGTACAAAGGTTCTTGTGATTGACAGATGTAAATCGGATTGGCAAGGTATAACTTTTCCCGGCGGACATGTTGAAAAGAATGAATCATTTGTTGATTCCGTTGTGAGAGAAATCAAAGAAGAAACAGGTCTTAGTATACAAAATTCTTTATTGTGTGGAATTGTAAGTTGGTATAATAAAGAAAAAGATGTACGAAATCTTGTATATCTATATAAAACAGATAGCTTTTCTGGAACTTTAGTTTCTTCTGATGAAGGGAAAGTGTGGTGGGAAGAGATACATAACCTTTTAAATCTTAATCTGACATCGGGTATGAGCGAATATTTAAAAGTATTTTTAGATAATAGCTTAAGCGAATTACATTTCCAGATAGTCAATGGCGAGTGGATAAGCAATGTGAAATAGATTTAAGAAAACAAATGCGTGGTGGAGAAAAATGGAAATACGAAACATGACAATAGAAGATTATGATGCGGTATATCAGTTGTGGTTATCTTGTGCTGGTATGGGGCTTAATAATTTAGATGATTCACGAGAAGGTATCGATAAATATTTGCAGAGAAATCCTGATACCTGTTTTGTTGCACAAGAGCATGACAAGATTATCGGTGTAATCATTTCAGGACATGACGGACGACGAGGCTTTATATATCATACCGCAGTAGCTACTGAATACAGAAAGAAGGGGATTGCGACAAAACTTGTCACTAAAGCATTGGAAGCACTTAAAGGGCATGGCATACATAAAGTTGCATTGGTTGTTTTTGATAATAACACAAGTGGCAATGCGTTTTGGGAAAAATGCGGTTTCACCTTGCGGACTGATCTTGTGTATAGAAACAAGGCTATGACAGAAATGGAGCGGATAAACATTAAGAAGCGATGATGGTGTGAAGTTCTAAAATAGATTGACAAAATGAGAAAAATATGCTATGTTCCGTTACAGTTTATAATGTTAGTGTTGCATTTATAAAAAATAGAGGTCAAACAAAATGAAGATGAGGTAGAGTGCTTTAATACAGTATATGCACCGCTTCTAAACAAAGAAGAAAATGATTTAATTAACAGAAAAAACTTTATTGGTCATTTTACTGCATCTGCTTTTGTTCTTTCAAACAAAAGGTAATGGAGAACCTTATGAGAGCAGCAATGTTTACCATGGGAACACGCGGAGATGTTCAGCCATACATTTATCTTGCAAGGGCATTGAGTCAAAAAGGGCACGAGGTGTCACTTGGATCTCATCCTTGCTGGAGAGGACTGATTGAAGAGGCAGGTATCCGTTTTATCCCGATAGGGCCAAATATCAATATTGAACAGGAAGCAGCGGTCATAAGAGGAAAGAATTCCAATCCGGCGCTTAGCATGTTCAAGACAATGAGTTTTGTGTTTCGGATCATTCAAAACGCAACGGCTGATGTACTTGACGCTTGCAAAGGAAACGATTTGATCATCGTAAGTCATAGTCAAATGGGGGCAACAGAAGCAGAATATCTTGGAATTCCAACAGTAAATGTGACGCTGCAAAAAGAAATGATTGCTGAAAAACTAAAACCGCAGACATTCAAAAGCAAACTGATCGGGAACCTGATAGGGAAACAGATGGCTAAGCCATATAACAAGATCAGGAAAGTGTATGGAATGAAGCCGCTCAAGTCTTCCGATGAGATTATCTCTCGCAGACTCAATCTTGTGCCTGTTAGTAAGCATGTGCTACCCCGAAATCCATATTGGGAAGACCATCATGTCATGACGGGGTACTGGTATGAGGAAGAGGAAAAGTATTCGCCAGATGAAGCGTTGGCTCGCTTTCTGAATGACGGAGACAAACCTGCTATTCTGGCTCTTGGAGCAATGTCTTTCGAGGATAAGGCAGAGACAGCCAAGCTTGATATGTTTGTTAAGGCTCTTAAAAAGGCCGGCTTAAGAGTTATCATACAGGGGTTCCAGAAAGCCTTAAAAGAATACGAACTGCCAAAATCGATGATCGCCTGTGGCAGTGTACCTCACAGCTGGTTGTTTAGACAAGGGAGTTTTGTCATACATCACTGTGGTTTTGGCACAGCGGCAGCGACTATGATTTACGGAATACCATCTATTCCGGTGCCGCATGTTTTGGACCAGTTAGGATTCGCCAAGCAGCTGACAGATGCCGGTGTTGCAACGCAAGCGCTGCGAGCCAAGGATTTGAGTGAGGAAACAATCTATGCTGCGGTAACCGACATGCTGAAAACATATAAGGAAAAAAGTGATAAAGCAAAGGAAATAGCCTTGAAGATAAGAACTGAAGGAGGCCTCGACGATGCGGTGCGGTTAATTGAAAATGCCGTAGATGTTGCACAGTGAGACGGACATGAGTAACTCATGAAGGAATCGGAACATAAAGTAAATGGAGCCATTTTTTGAATCCGAATCGCGAAACGTTGCGTGATTCCAAGAACCTCTTCTTTGTAACCAGTGCTTTTATGATATAATGATGATAATGTCGATTAAAATAAATCAACTGGTCATAAAAGAGTGCAGGCGGAAGGACGCCATTTGTGAGGGAGTAATGATAAGAATTGAAGAAATCCCAGTAGAAAGAATCAATGAATATTGGGACATTCAGTTTCGTTATTTAGTTGATGACGGAATGATTACCACGGATGAAGAAAAAGAGTATTTTCAAAGTGCTGCTTATCGTGATGTATTAAAAGGTCATATGCGTCGCACTCCTGATACGCTGCATATGGTTTATTTCGTGCGTGATGGTGTGCGGATTGGTGCATCTCAATACTGCACCTTTAAGAGTGAAGACGGAAAATGTTTCATTTTGGATTTTTGGGTTTTCCCCGCGTATAGAGGCAACGGAACAGGCCATGATTGTGCTCGGGTGTTTTTTGAGTATACAAAGAATGATGGTGCTATATACTATGCTCTCAACTATGCTAAAGAAGATTCTCGCAGATTCTGGGCTTCCATCGGATTTATTGACAACGGTACCGATGAGTACGGTTCTCCATTGATGATAAAAAGATAGGAAAATTCCAATTTGTAGGTGAATAAAATGGAAATTTGTGAATGGTGTAATCTATCTGAAAAAGACAAACAGTTTCAGGTGTACGAAAGTAAATCGTGGTCTGTTTTCCTTTCAGATGAACAAGACTATCTTGGACGGTGTATTTTGGTTTTGAAGCGTCATTGTGGTTCGTTGTCAAATCTGACAGATGACGAATGGAACGAACTTCGCAATCTAATTTGTAAAGTGGAAGCATGCTTAAAGACTGTTTTAGGAGCAAGTCTCTGTAATTGGAGTTGCTTGATGAATAGTTTTTATAAAGAGGCAGTGCCGAATCCTCATCTTCATATTCATGTAAGGCCACGATATGACAAGCCCACTGTGATTAGTGGGAACGCCTATACTGATAGCGAGTTTGGTCATCATTATGCGGTGAATAAAAGCGGAGTAATACCTTTTAAAGATAAGGAAGAAGTGTTTATTCTATTAAAAGAATGGCTGAATCGCTAAATGAGAGGTTTGCCTATCTTTTGGAATGATTGTAAGGAAGCAGAATGAATTACGCTATTGTACTCTATATGAATGATAAAAAAACAGCCATGGTTACTGAAATGATTAAGGAACTTGCATACGAATGTGGAAGTGATTACTGTCTTGGCATTGTGCCACATGTTAGTATTTCTGCTATTGTGTCTGATGACGAAAAAGCAGTTACGCAAGAAGCATATAATTTGAGCCAAAAATTAAAAAAAGGTGAGATACAAATCGCATCAATAGGCATATTTAATCCCTTAGTTTTGTTTTTGGCACCTGTTGTTAATTCGTATCTGATAGAATCCAATCGTATAGCAAATGACACTATGTTAAAAGTATCTGAAATAGGTAATAAAGGAAGATATATTCCAAATTCTTGGGTGCCCCATATAGCTGTAGCAATGAAAATGGAAAAAGAAGGTTTGTATAATGGATTTAAAAAACTATCAGAGATATTTAGCCCATTTAGCGCTGAGATTGATAAAATGGCACTTATTAAATGGGAAGAAGATAATCCATATCAAGAATTGTCCGTGTATGATTTGAATTAGTATTGGTTATAGATAAATCGCTATTTATGGAGATATAAGTAATGATTCAGGAAATACATTCATTTGATGAATATAAAGACTTTATCGGTGAATTAGCAAATGATCCATTCTGTTCCGATCCGCACTTTACATACAGCAGAGACAATCTTTTTCGTTCGCTGAAAGATAAGGATGAATATGCTTATGCAGTTTTGAAAAATGGCATCACCGAAGGACTCTTTGTCTGGCTTGTTCTTCCAGAAGACCGATACATCGAGATGATCATCGGCTTTACCAGGAAGGAAGAAGCGTTTACTGAGATGCTTTCCTTTATGGAAAAGGACCATTGCGGCTACAGAATGGATTTTGTATTCAACCCACAGAACACCGCCATTCTTGAGCCTTTGAAGTTAAAAGGGGCGGTATTTGAGCCGGAACAGCAAAAAATGATTCTGACAGGACAGGTTCCGAATGTATCGACCAGTCAGATCGAACTGTTTAGCGATGAGTGGGAAAAGCAGTATTGCGATTTGCACAGCACTGACACATACTGGACTGCAAGGCGTATTTTGGAGGCTCCGGATAAATTTAGAGTTCTGCTAGCTATAAAAGACGGACAGGTTCAGGGCTATATAGATGTTCAATGCTGTTATGATATAAACGAAATCTACGCCTTGTTTGTAAGACCTGAAGCAGCCCGGCAGGGTTATGAACTTGCGTTGTTAGTAAAGGCTATAGAACTAAACCTGCCCAATCAAATGATGGTGGTGGTCGATGTCGATTCTGAAAAAGAAATTGAATTATTCAGTGCCGCCGGCTTCAGCAAAATGAAAGGCCACAACAGCATTAGCGCTTCATACAAAGTAAGGACACTTGTAAATTAATATTTATCAATCTGGTAGGTAATTAGTAAATGAAAGAAAAGTTTGTATTTATCGATGAAGAGAAAGCACACTCCCTTCTTGAGCGTGTAAGATATATGTCGCCTAAACATAGAGGCATTGACAGACAGGCATATTTGTTTGATGATTTTGCAGTTTTGTCGACAAATAGACTGAAGTTGAGAAATGTTGATGTAAGGGATGATGATCTTTGCTATTTTGATGATTTGATTGATAGACTTTTTGTTTTATGGAAGAGTGGAGTTAATGTAGTACCAATTTTGGGATATTGCTATGATCCTGAGTCAGTGGATGGAAAAGGATTTCTATTTATGAAGCGTGCTAAGGGATCTGAACTCTATGATGACGCAATCATCTGTCGATATGAAATGTGGACACAGAATCTAGAGAATGTGTATCTTAAAAGTAATGCTGATGCAGCCGAATATATTGTGAGACGAACACATGAGATTTCGCAGATTCCACAAAAACATTTCAATAAGTTCATTAGCGATATTATGAGTATTTTGAATAATGATATTCTTATTGATTTTCAGGGAAAGAGCAATTTTTTCTATGACAAAAATACAGGGTTTCAATTTATCGATCTGGATTCCCATACGGATAACTACTATGGGCTAACCAAAGAGATCGTTTCTGTGGAAGCATGGACATCTGTCGGAGGATTCGTACCTTGTCATTTTGGGATAGGCACGAAAGCGTTTGCCCCTCTGGCACTAGTTTATGAGGCAATTCAAGTAATAGGAGAAAAAGATCTGAAACAATTAGCAAGTGACAACCTCCGTATTTTCGACAAATGTCAAAGTGCATTGAAAGCAAATGATGTCCCAGAAAAAGTAATCCAAAAAGCTATACAAAGAATCAAAGTGTTTGGGCAATGATCTTGCGAGCTTTCAAACGAGAAATTTCAATTTGCAGGAGAGAAATATGTTCACAATAAAAGAATTTGAAAAGGCTGACATCGATAGAGTAATCATATTTGAGCGTGAGTTAAGAAAAGAGGAACCGGATACTTATTACTGGGAACCGGATGAAACATACAGAAAGCAGCTGGAACAGAGTTTTGATGACGAAAGGTTCACAACGGCATTGTCATTTATCGCCGTGAAAGAAGATAAAGTGATTGGTAGAATTGATGCCTCTCTCATTAGCAGCAGAAGTGATGCTTCCTGCTACAGCGCTTATATGGACTGGATCTGTGTGCTAAAAAGTGAGAGACATCAAAAAGTTGCACAGGCCTTGTTGAAGGCGTTAAGAGAGAAATGCAAGGAACAAGGTGTGGGAGTGCTGATTGCATTGATGGCGAACAATGAAGAGGCACAAAGTTTTTATAAAAGTGTAGAAAATGCATCGATACATGATACAGGCATTTGGATAGATATTCAATAAGAATTTTTGAAAGAGCCTCCGCACAGATATTTATCATTTCTTTGCAACAATCAGATAACGATGAATCGTGCCTTCGAGCTTTCCCTGTGCTTCTACTTGTTTTTGCATATTGAGTAAGTGATTAAAGCAGCGTTCCACAGAAAATGCTGGGAACTCCCATTCAATGATTCGTGCAAACCAGACAAACGCACCGATGTCATAGAAAATGATAGGGCGAAATGCTTCTTCTGCCTGAACGATCTGAAAGCCCGCATCTTTAAAAACCTGCTGCTGTGTTTTTAGGTTCAGCTCCGGATGCGGGATCGGCGTATCCGGCAGAACCATTCTGATTAGATCAATGTCGTTTTCTCCGCCGACCTGCTCCGTAATAAAGAGTCCGCCTGCTTTCAACAGACGATGTAGTTCCTTTGCACAGAAATCACCATGCCGGTTGATTACGATGTCAAATGTGCCATCATCATACGGAATCTTCCCGGGATCGTTACAAGGCTTGAAATCAATGCCCAACGGCTTCAGACGTTCTTTGCACAGTTCTATGTTGGGCGTATAACCTTCCGTCGCAGCGGTTTTGTCATGAGGATGCCCCAGAGATAGAAGAAACTCCCCGCCTCCCGTATCATAATCCAGAAGACGCATATCAGGCGTTACATACTGTTTGACAATGGTCTTATAATCCCATGGTAAATCGTTTTCTTCCTCATATCGCCCATGGATATGCGAGAAATCCCATCCGTGGATTTGCGCCATGGATTCTTCCTGCTCCCATTCTTTTCGTAATTCTTTCCGATTTAACATGCGCTCCCTAATCAGTTGTCTTAATTATAATCTAAATGAAACTATCTGTCAATATATCTAATTGGTTTTATTAGTGGTTTTATATTCATACAGATAAATGCAGTACAATGGGAGGTTCGCATTGTTGGCTTGACAAAGAGTATGGGTATATGGTAAAATTGACGTTGGGTCATAGTGGGATTTATACTGACAGTATTGCAGTGTAAGGCACTTATGACGGATACGGGGGAGAGTTGTTATGGCGACAGGTCACAGGCCTGCTTTTTTAGGAAGGAAAAATGAAAAAAATTATTTTATCAATGATACTAACAACATTCTTTTCAATTGCTCTATTTGGGCAAAATATTGAAGATTTTGAAAAAGATTTTATCAATGCAACTAAAACTGAGTTTACTGAAACAGATTTAAATAACATGTATCAGACATATTCAGTTTTCCTGGAACCTTACTATGACATGATGGAGCTTATGGAAAATGATGAACAAATTGTTGAATATCCACTGTCAAAATTTAAAGAAACTGCCAGTTACAAAAATAATATTAATATTTTATTTAACTCAAAAAATGACAACCAACGATTATTGTCTTATTTGGTTATTGCAGGAGCTGGTGATAAAAAATTTGAAAAAAAACTTTTAGAAAGACTTAAAACCGAAAAGTCCGAGGGCAATGTTATTTGGGCTGGTATGACTTTGATGGTATTAAAAACCAAACATACAACCGCTTTGTTTGATTTTTTGGTAGAATACGAAAATTTTGGCGACAGTCATATGATTCCTTTGTATATTCAGCTGGATAAGAAATCTTTACAAAAAACTGCTTACGATAGAATTAACAGTGAAAATGTAAGGGCAAAAATCCTCGCCGC
>JAFTEH010000099.1 GCA_017453745.1 Spirochaetaceae bacterium | reverse complement strand
TGAGCGAAGTGGCTGGTATAACGGAACCAAAAACGAACCCAAGTACAAGTAGCACAAAACCGGTGAGCGAAGTGGCTGGTATAACGGAACCAAAAACGAACCCAAGCACAAGTAGCACAAAACCGGTGAGCGAAGTGGCAGGTATAACGGAGCCAAAAACGAGCCCAAGTACAAGTAACACAAAACCGGTGAGCGAAGTGGCAGGTATAACGGAGCCAACACCAGAAGAAAAGCCTATGCCGCTTCAACCCATAAAGCAAGTTGACGAAACATCAGGCAATGTTCAACCCAAGGCAGTGACAACAGGCAATCCCGATATTGTCATTGTAAATGAACCTGTAAAGTCTGTTGTTGAAGCATCGCCTGTAAATGAAAAAGTGAACGATGAGCCTCAGTACCCAATCGAGCCGTACACCGTAACAGCCGATGCGACAATGTATACAGGAGTGCTTGAAAAGGGAAAAAATTACCTACAGATTGCTCATTACAGTAATGAAACAAATGTCAAAAATGTGCTTTCGAGGTATAAGCAATATCCTCTGGTTGTTGTAAAAACGGGCAGCGGGGCGGCGACTCGGTATCGCGTTTTTGTAGGTCCATTAAGTCGTGATGAAATGGGTGGCACATTAGAGCAATTTCAGATTTTTGGATTTAAGGATGCCTTTTTCAAAGTAATACAATAGGGAACCTCTAAAAACTCATCGAGATGCTTCGCTGCTCTGTCACAGTTTTTAGAAGTGCCTAATAACATCAATTATGGTATTTTGGAAAGAATGCCATTGTTTTGACATACATTTATTTTGTCATGGAAAGTTTGAAACCGTACACTCGGGATGGGCGGTTTCAAACTTTGTCGTTTTAGTCTAGGTCTAGAACATTAGGGTAATGTTGGCGAATCCAATCGCCCCATTTTCTGTCAGATCCTCGTACATGGTCAACAAGCCAATTTAAAAGAAACTCATGTATTTTGTCTTGAGCATCGGAATTACCAGAAATGAGTTCTGAAAAGCATCTTTCGATTGTAGAAATAAATTCGGTGTGTTGTCGTTTGTGCTCATTATACAGCGGACAATTATACATTTTGAGAATGCGCTCCTCGACACCAAAGTGGTAAATGGTATAGGTTCTCAACGAAATAGCGATACGCTCAATAGATGCTTTGTCGGAATGATCGCTATGGATAATATCGTGTAATTCTTGAACTAAACCAAATAACTTTTTGTGGTGTTGGTCAATTACCGAATATCCAATTTTTAATTTATTAGACCATTTGATCGGAGCATATTTTCTTTCCCTGTTTTTTAAGTGGTCAAATAATTCGTTGTCATTCATAGGCGACTACCCCCATACAGTATGTATATGATATAAATACCTATATATATTATGGTTAGATACTATGAAAAAATCTAGTTTTTTATTTTTATTTTTTTTTACTTGAATAAAGTATTGTATATTTCTATAATTGGTCTTATGTTAGATATTCGCTTTATAAAAGAACATTTGGATGCGGTAAAAGAAAATATTAAAAATCGAAACATGCAAGCAGATGCTGATGAAACGGTTCGCCTATTTGATAAAAGGACAGCCCTCACGACGACATTACAGGAACTGCAAAAAAAACGCAATGAAAATGCTAGTGCGATAAAACAAGGACTTGACGATACAAAACGAGCTGAATTGGTTGAGGTAGGAAAAAAACTCAAAGAGGATATTGCGCAAGTTGAAATGGAACTGCATGCTGTAGAAACTGATTTAAAAGAAGCAGCACTCAAGATACCGAATATGGCACACCCAGCTGCGCCCATTGGGAAAGAAGATAAGGATAATCTCGAAATAAAACGAGTTGGCGCAGTGCCCGTATTTGACTTTCAACCGAAAGACCATGTGCAGTTAGGTACTGAATTAGACTTGCTTGATTTTGAAGCAGGGGCAAAGGTTGCTGGTGTCAAGTTTTACTACTTAAAAAATGAAGCGGTGTTTTTGGAACAAGCGTTGACTCTCTATGGACTAAATATATTACGAAAGCATGGGTTTACCCCCTTTATCACTCCAGATATTGCAAAAGAGGAGATTCTTACTGGTGTCGGCTTTAATCCGCGTGGTCCTGAATCAAACCTATATAACTTAGCTGAAGATAATCTCTGTCTTGTAGGAACTGCCGAAATTACTTTGGGTGGGTATCACAGTGGGGAAATTTTGCGTAAGGACGATTTACCCCTCTTGTACTGTGGGCTTTCTCACTGTTTCCGTAAAGAAGCAGGTGCTGCTGGGCAATTTTCAAAAGGCTTGTACCGAGTACACCAATTTTCAAAACTTGAAATGTTTGTGTACTGTGAGCCAAGTCAGTCGGAAACCTTGCACGAAAAACTACGCACTATTGAAGAGGAAATCTTTATCGGTTTGGGAATTCCGTTCCGTGTGATTGAAACTTGTACAGGGGATCTCGGGGCACCTGCTTATAGAAAGTGGGACTTGGAAGCTTGGATGCCTGGTCGAAATGGTGGCGAATGGGGCGAAGTAACTTCTACTTCTAACTGCACAGACTATCAGTCGCGTCGCCTAAATGTAAAGTACAAGGACGAAAGTGGCAAAAACCAGTATGTACATCTTTTAAATGGAACTGCTATTGCTATGTCACGAGCCCTTATCGCCATTCTTGAAAACTATCAGCAAAAAGATGGCTCTGTACTTGTGCCAGAAGCATTGCGCCCACTGTGTGGCTTTGATGTGATTAAAGCTAAGTCAAAAAACTAAAATAAGGCTCTCGACATGCTTGACAGCACGCAGGATAGCCAAATGATTTTTTAGAGATTTTATTAACAAGGAAGTAAGTATGAATAAACCAAAAGCTGTTGTATTAGATGGGTACACCTTAAATAGCACACATGATTTGAGTTGGAAGCCTCTTGAAAGTATCTGCGATATAAGCATATATGAAAAAACGCTTCCGCACGAAACTGTTTCACGGTGCAAGGGCTGTAGTATTGTTTTTACAAACAAGGTGCTTATTACGAGCGAAGTTATAGATAGTTTGCCCGAACTGAAGTATGTCGGTGTGATTGCAACGGGCTACAATGTTGTTGATATTGAATATGCGAAAAAAACAGGCATTGTGGTGACAAATGTTCCATCGTATGGTTCAGAAAGTGTAGCGCAACTTGCTTTTTCGTTTATTTTGGAATTTTGCTTTCATGTTGGTGCTCATAGTGAGGAAGTGCATCAGGGCAAGTGGTCGCAGTGTGAGCATTTTTGTTACCGTTCATTTCCATTATATGAGCTACATGGAAAAACGCTCGGTATTTTCGGCATGGGCAATATTGGTCGTGCCCTCATGCGTATGGCGTATGGTTTTGGTATGAAAGTGCTCTTTACAAATCGCTCTCAAAAAACAATACCTGAATTTCCAGAAGCAAAACAGGTTGATTTTGAAACGCTTGTATCGCAATCTGATTTTATCAGTTTGAATGCTCCCTTGACAGAAGAAACAAGAGAACTGATAAACGAAAAAACGCTCCGTTTGTTTAAAAAAGGTTCGTACATAATCAACACGGCACGAGGGGCCTTAATCAATGAACAGGCCGTTACCGAAGCCTTAAAAGCAGGAACACTTGCCGGTTATGCAACTGATGTGTTGAGTGCGGAACCGCCTGCTCCGAATAATCCGCTTTTTGGTTTGGAAAACTGCCTTATCACGCCACACATGGCATGGCAAACTTTTGAAGCGCGTTCTCGGCTTTTGAGTATTTTAGCAGATAACGCAAAGGCTTTTATTGAAGGGCGCGTGCAGAATAGGGTAAATTAAAAAACGGAACGGGCGCTCGTGTAGCGTTCTTGTATAGATAGCCTACATAGTGTGCATTAAAAAATAAAAGCGGATTTTGGTGAAAATCCGCTTTTGTTTTGATGAATATTCGTTTAGCTCATCGTTGCATACATAACCGCTTTGATTGTGTGCATGCGGTTTTCTGCTTCTTCAAAAACCTTTGAGCGAGAAGATTCAAACACTTCATTTGTTACTTCCATTTCTGTTAAGCCAAATTTTTTATGAATCTCTTGTCCTTTGGTGGTGTTTAGGTCGTGGAATGAAGGAAGACAGTGCAAAAAGATTGCATCCTTGTCAGCCATTTCCATGAGTTTGGAGTTTACTTGGTATGGCTTTAAAAGCGCAATGCGTTCTTCCCAGACATTGTCAGGTTCACCCATCGAAACCCAAATGTCAGTATAGAGTACATGGGCGCCTTTTGCACCTTCAGCTACATCTTCGGTGAGTGTTACTGAACCACCTGTTTCAGCAGCAATCTTTTTTGCTTCAGCAACAAGGTCTTCTTTTGGGAATAAACTTTTTGGAGCACAAGCGGTAAAGTGCATACCCATTTTTGCACAGGCAACCATTAAGGAGTTACCCATATTGTTACGGGCATCTCCAAAGTAGGTAAACTTAATACCTTTTAAGTGACCGAATTGTTCTTCAACGGTTAAAAGGTCGGCAATCATTTGAGTTGGGTGGAATTCATCGGTAAGACCGTTCCAAACAGGAACACCTGCATATTCTGCCAAGCGTTCAACTAATTGCTGACTGAAGCCACGGTATTCAATGCCGTCAAACATTCGACCGAGTACTCGTGCTGTATCTTCGATAGATTCTTTATGCCCCATTTGAGACGAATTTTGGTCTAGGTATGTTACACCCATCCCTAAATCGTATCCTGCAACTTCAAATGAACAGCGAGTGCGTGTTGATGTTTTTTCAAACAGCAATACAATGTTTTTGCCCTCAAGATATTTGTGCGGAATGCCTGCCCGTTTCATGTCTTTAAAATTTTTAGACAAGTCAATTAAATATCTAATTTCGTCAGAAGTAAAATCCAACAATTTTAGAAAACTTCTACCGCGTAAACTTTTTGCGGTTTTTCCAGGAACTGTGTTTAACATAAAAACTCCCTCTAAAAAGTTATAACTATCGATAGCTAAAAATAGGTTACGCATAACCGTAGCACTATTTTCTCCTACTATCTACAAAATAACAGACTTCCATAGTAATGTATTTTTATAAAAAAATCTAGTGGCTGTTCTTTTTTGATTTGTGCAGAGAGAACAATGGAGCACTTCGTGCTAGAAATGGTAAGAAAATTATTTGACTCCTCGATGCTTGCGTCGGAATGAGGGGCTGTACCCGATTGCGTTGCCTTATGAGCATGAACGATACCCGAAATACTCTGTGTTGGGCTTTGTTATTTTTGCCGCTTCACTTTTTTTGCTTGTTCGCCAGTAATACTGCATTTTTTCCCTGTTTTTTTCTCTATTGTGTTTGCATATAATTGGATATATTTTTGGGCAGATTTTTTCCAACTGAAATCTTGTTTCATTCCCCGAATTTGCATTTTTTCTATGTGGTCTTTTTTGTTGTACCAAGCATAAGCAGCCCAACCTACAGTATCGGCGATGCTTTCAGGCGATAAGTAATCGAAAACAAAGCCAGTTCCTTCGCCAGTTTTTTCGTTGTAGTTTTCAACGGTGTCTGCGAGCCCACCGGTGCGTCGCACAATAGGGAGTGTGCCATATCGCAGGGAATACATTTGGTTTAAACCACAAGGCTCGTACTTTGAAGGCATGAGGAAAAAATCGCTCCCCGCTTCGATTAAGTGGCTTAACGCTTCATTGTAACCAATGTATATTTTTAAGTTGGGAAGTCGGGAGGCAAGGGCTCGTAACTCATCTTCACACCATTTTTCCCCAGAACCGAGAACTATAAGTTGTAGATGAATTTGCGAGCATACACGGAATGCAGACCCGTATGAAGGTCCGAATAATTCGCCAATTCCTTTTTGGTCAGCTAGCCGCGTGATCATTCCAAAAACAGGAACATGGGCATCCTCTGCGAGCCCAAATTGTCGCTGTAGAGCATATTTGTTTTCTACCTTTTTTGCGAGGTTTGTTGATGAATAATTGCTTTGTATAAACTTGTCTGTTTTGGGGTTCCACACTGTGGTATCAATGCCATTGAGTATCCCGGTAAGACAGTCTGCCCTAAACCGTAAAACTCCGTCAAGTCTAAACCCAAACGCTGGCGTTTGTATTTCTTGAGCATAGGTGGGGGAAACCGTTGTGATTGCGTCAGCACTGATAATGCCTGCTTTTAAAAAGTTGATTCTATCCCAGTCTTCAAAACCAGCCGCATAAAAATACTTCCAATCAATATTGGTTAATGGAAAGTTATCCTTACCATAAATGCCTTGATACCCTATATTATGTATCGTAAAAACACTCACCGTTTCTTTGAACTCATTATTTGATTCTTTGTATTTTAGGAGGGCAGGTATAAGAGCCCCTTGCCAGTCGTGTGCGTGCATAACATCAGGAAACCAAGCTTCTTTCCGGCATAGCTGAAAGGCTGCATTGCAAAGAATAGAAAAGCGCTTAGGATTATCTGAAAAATCTGGGTCAAATGGCGAACCATATAAGCCTTCACGCCCAAAACTTTGCTCGTGGTCAATAAAGTAAACAGGTATGTTTGTACCTTTTATTGTTGTAGTGTATACTTCAGTGTATACGGTGTGGTGGTTCAAATGGATAGTAAGTGTCCCTGGAAGAGCCGTAAGATGCTTGCGGTCAATACGGTAATATCGAGGCATGACGATTCTCACATCATGTCCCTCATTGGCAAGGGCAATGGAAAGAGCCGAAACAGCATCTGCGAGCCCACCTGTTTTTGCAAAAGATTCTAATTCACTTGTAATCATTAGTATTTTCATTTTTACCACCCAAATAATGCGAGAGCCTGTAAAAACTTCAGTTTTTAGAGGCAACACTGAAAATGCGATGTTTAAAAGTCCGCAATTTCGGGCTTTTAAACTCGACGGCAACCTCAAATTATAGTTTTTAGAGGTTGCCATGTGTATATATTGTATACTCAAACTCAAAAAACTACAAGTGAAAAGTATTTTTTAGTTTTTAAATTTTATAGTCTTGACAAAGTCCTAATTCTTAGCTATTATTCGGGAATAGGTGTGTATTGGCACTTTTAAAGTGGAGCGTTTCAGTGGGTGTTCTCTTTTCTATTTTAGCAACTTGCATTGGCATATATTCTATTTTGTGCTTTTTGGCTATTCTTTTTACTTGGGTTCCTTCTCCAAGTACACAATTTTCCAGATTTTTGAAGTCAGTTTGCGAGCCTTTTTTTAACCTATTTCGCTTTCCATTTACGAGAATTGGAAATATTGACTTGAGTGGCGTTCTAGCCCTTCTTGCCTTATCTCTGCTACAGCAATTTTTTAATCTTCTTGCGAAACAACCTGGTGATTTTTCTATCTTTGCGCTTTTTGGTATACTCATTTCAGCTATTTTAAGCATTCTTTCTTCTATCTTGCTATTTCTTTTTATCTTAATTTTAATTCGTTTGCTATGCGAATGTATTAGCTCACTAAAGTATTCTGCATTTTGTCGATACTTTGATTTGACTTTTTCGTTTGGATATAGGTTTGTGGAACATACCACTAATATTACAAATCGTATACCAGTATTAGTTATCTTGGCTGCCTGCGTATTTATTATGCGTATTATTTTAGGTATTCTGAATATCTTTATATAATAAAAATAAAGCAAAACTGATTACTTGCTTGTAAAAATGAAAACTTTTCAGTATAATAGGCGATATGGGTGAACTTTTTGTAGTGGCAAGCCCAATAGGTAATTTAAGCGACATTACCATACGAGCGCTCGAAATACTGCGTTCATGTGACCGTATTGCCTGTGAAGATACTCGCCATACCAGTGTGCTTTTAAAACATTTTGGTATTGAAAAGCCGCTTATTTCGTGTAGAGCAAGAAACGAATGTGAAGCATCGGTTAAAATTTTACAAGTTTTAGACAAAGGGGAAAAAATTGCCTATGTGAGCGATGCTGGTACCCCTGGAGTAAGCGACCCTGGTTCTCTCTTGGTGGCAAAGGCGAGGGAAAAAGGGCATACCATTATACCAATACCCGGTGTTTCGGCTTGTACAACGCTCATTAGTGTTGTAGGCATACCGTTTAAGTCTTTTATTTTTGAGGGCTTTTTACCACAAAAGGGCTTAAAACGGCAAAAACGGCTTCAAGAACTTTTGAGTACTGGTTGCGCTGTAGTGCTGTACGAATCTCCGTATCGTATTATAAAATTATTTGAAGAATTAGTGGCAGTTGAAAAAATTTTAGGGCTTGACAAAAAGGGAAAAAATATGCAAGCTATAGTTGGGCGCGAGTTAACAAAGATACATGAACAACTAATTAGGGGTTCTGTAGCGGAAGTTTTACAAAAACTATCTACTGAAACTACTATAAAAGGTGAGTTTTGTGTTTTTGTTACAATAAATTAAAGAAAACGCTTAATTTTTTTTCTAACATGTCGATATATGAACTGAGGCAGGACGCTATGATGATAGATAAACTTAAAGGAATAGAACCTATTGAAACCATCTCTAAAAAGAGCAGTGTTCAGCGAACTGGTCGTGTTGATGCGGAAGATACTATTTCAATTTCTGCTGAATCCCAACGCCTTTCAGAAGCTTATTTGGCAAAAAAAATTGCTATGCAAGCGCCTGATGTACGGATGGATAAGGTTGAAGATGTTCGACGAAAGCTAGAAGACCCAAGTTACTTAAAACACGCTATTGAAGAAATTGCAAATAGGTTTTTGGGTATTGAATAGACATTACCGTATATAAGGTATCTATGGCAAATTTCGATTTTTCACTATCATCGGATATTGTGCTCGGTGGTTACTCTTTAGCGCGCATTGGTGAAAGGATTGCGCAATTTAGCTCGAGGGTAATGTTCATCACCGATATTTCGTTAAAAGAGTCAGGTTTAATTAAAAAAGTTCAAAAAGCATTAGAGGAACACTCTATTTCTGTCTTTACTTTTGATGATATGGTACAAAATCCATCATCAGATGTGATTGAGCGAACAATTAATCTTGCACGCGGTGCAAAAGTCGATGGGATTATAGGCTTGGGCGGTATGAGTGTGTGTTCTATCGCTCGTTGTACTGCTGCCTTTTATAATGAAAGTGAAAGTATTTATGATTTTTTTGATGGCAAGGAGCCTAAGTCTAAGCCTTTACCGCTCTGCCAAATTCCTACCACATGCCGAGACCCATTTTTGTTTTTGGAAATGACTCCAGTGATGGATGCTCGCAATAGAACCACAAAACTTATAAAACTGCAAGAAAGTTTAGGCTATTTAACCTGTTTTGACCCCACTGTTTTTTATGGATACCCTAAGTACCTTTTAACATCAATGATTTTTGCTGGTTTAACATCAGCTTTTGAAGGGTATATTTCAACAAAGAGCAATTTTTTTTCTAAAACTATCTTAAAACGCGCAATAGAACTTTTTTTGCTAACGATAAACAAGCAAAAGGAAAAGTTAATAGAAACATCTGTGGAGCAAGTTCTTTCGGAAGCAACCTGTTTAACAGCCATTGGGCTTTCAACTTCAAGTCCTGGACTCGGAACAGCAATTTCGCTTGCTACCAGTAGCCGATACGATGTTTCATCTTCGTTGGTGGCGACTATTCTTTTTCCTGTCGTTGTAAATGATGCAATCAAGTCGAATCTTGACAAGGTTGTTGATGTTGCCCGAATGTTAGAAACTGATTTAGTTGACGAAACCGATACTCTTGCAAAAGCGCAAGCAGGCGTTGTTGAAATACGGCGTCTTTTGTCTGTTTCAAACCTACCAATGCGCCTAAAAGATATTGAACTGACTATTGAATCGCTTGTTCCTGTTGCCCAAGATGTCGCTAGTTTAAGTTTTATTAGTTATTTGCCACGCCCAATGGCAAGTAGTGGTATTTTTGAACTTATTAAAGAAGCCTACTAGCAGGGCGTAAAGGCTTTGTAGCGAACTTGTCTCACACATAGATTATTATATAGAGCTTGTGTTCTTTTATCTTTGATAGTTAATTCAGTGTTGTCTTTTAGTATAATACTTCCATTGAAGATAATTTCATTTTTGTGTATTTTTCCGGTAAGTGTTATTGAAGCCACAGTATCGCCTTCAATCCTTTCGATAGTAAAGTTAAGAGACGAATTCTTTGTTGTATAGGTTCCAGCACATTCATAACAGTCGGCATTTTCATCTTGATAGTGAAATTCAAAGGTTTTATCTGCATTGAATGATGCTACAATGCTGGGGTTAAACACAGCACTGAAATAGGCGTGCTGTGTTTAACCGCCGAGTTTCTTCCTTGAGTTTCCTTGTAATGAAGGAACTCGCTTTATTTAAGATGTGCGCATTATGCGCACGCACTGCGACAAGTCCCAAAACTGATGTTTTGCTCCTTGTCGCAGTGAGTGGTATAATATTCCCCATCAACTTCCTCATAATAAAACGAGGGATAGTATTTAAGCGGAGAAGAACAGGACGCAAGGCACACCCATACCATGAATATAACGGGAACATATTTTCTTATCACTTCAACTGTCTCCTATTGTCTATAAAGCATTGTTTTCGCGTATAATGCGTTGTTTTAAGTCCTTGAGTTTTTCCGTGAGCGATACCTTGTAAATATGCGGATTTAAGATTCGTTTTGATGTTTGGTCAAGAGAATCAAGCTGCGTTTCGACATACGCCTTGATTTCTGTCAGGCTTGCGGGTTTTGAAATTCTTTTTCCGCTATCAAGGTGCAGTTTTAAAAGCGGTTCTACCTTTGCAGGCTTACAGGTAAAAAACTGATGGACATCGTTCGGATGGTAAAAGGTTCGCTCAACATGGGGAACAATCTCTTCGTCAATCAAACTTAAAATATCGGCTTTAAAAGTGCCATCTTCGTTATATAATCGCCACACCTGTTTTGCCGCAGGGGTTGTACGTTTTTCTGGGTTATCTGAAAACTTCATAACTGGTTTCCAAGTCCCATCAGCATTTTTGCGTGCTGCAAGTTTGTATACACCTGTAAACGAAGAAACATCGCCCCCTGTAACCATGTGCGTTCCAACACCCCATACATCAATCGGGGCCTTGTGTAGCATAAGAGACTCAACGATCTGTTCATTGAGCTCGTTGGAAACCGAAATTTTTGCTTTGTGAAGTCCCGCTTCGTCAAGTTGTTTGCGAATGACCGTACTCAAATAGTATAAGTCTCCTGAATCAAGCCTGACGCCGAAGTTTTTTCCTTTTGCCTGTAGTTGTTTTCCAACAGCAATGGCATTTTTAATACCGCTTTTGAGAGTATCATAAGTGTCAATCAAAAAGGTAGAAGTGTCGGGATATAGGTCGGCATAGGCTTTAAAGGCTTCCTCTTCATCGTCAAAAGACATAATCCAAGAATGAGCCATTGTTCCCAGCACCGGTATTCCGTATTGTTTTCCTGCGAGGGCATTGCTTGTGCCACTTGCCCCACCGATAAAGGCTGCTCGACTTGCACTCATTGCCCCATCATAGCCTTGTGCACGCCTTAACCCAAATTCCATTAAGTAGCCCTTTTGAGAAGCAAGCCAAATACGAGCAGTCTTGGTTGCAATGAGGCTTTGGAAGTTAATAGTGTTGAGGATGAGCCCTTCAATGATAATAGCATCAACCATAGTTGCTTCCACACGGATGAGTGGCTCATTGGGGAAAATCAGGCTCCCCTCATTCAGAGCGTATACTTTACCAGTAAACGAATAGGTAGATAAAAAAGCTAAAAAATCATCGGCAAAAATATTTTGAGAGCGCAAGTACGCAATATCATCTTGTGAAAAAGAAAAATTTTGAATTGCGTCCAATAGGGGTTCAAGCCCTGCAAAAACGGAAAATCCCCCATTATATGGTTGTTTCCGAAAAAACATATCAAAAATAACTGACCCATTTTTGTTTTGTTTCCAAAAACCTTGCGCCATTGTTAATTCGTACAAATCGGTAAATAGTGCACTTCGCATGCACCCATTGTAATGAAAATACACCGTTTTTACAAGTACCGCTCGGGCATCTCCTCGGAAATCAATTTTTGCAGAGAATACTAAGGGAAAAGACACCCTTTTGACCGAGCAAAAGGGTTTCCTTTCCCTTAGGAACCCTTACCTTCCTAAAACGCGGCTTAGGGCTCTGCCCTAAGAACCCGTCTTAGAGTAATAAGTTTATAAGTTATGTCCTATGGATTTTAAGCAAATCTGATATTTTTAATTCTCGCGCTTACGCACCGTCTACTTCCGTGTAGACGGTTTTGTTTATTGGGGCTTTCCCTTAGAATCCCTATCCCTTCCAAAAGCATCGCCACTAACCAGT
>JAFTEH010000002.1 GCA_017453745.1 Spirochaetaceae bacterium | reverse complement strand
TTCAAAACTAAAAAGATACTTGTATTTTATTATATAAAGTATATACTCTCCATATATGTTTCTTAAGGGACCCTCTAAAAACTCATCTGGATGCTCCGCTACCCTGTGCAGTTTAGGGGACTTTGAAACAAGAATGTTTTAAGCCTTGTAATGATTAAGGCGTAAAATATGACACGCAGCAAAAAATATTTTTTAGCTGTGCCCGTAACTATTTTGGAGGATTTATGAAAATTCTGGATGTTTTGTGTTCTGAAAGCAAAACGGGTTTTTATTTTGATGATCAAGCCGCTATAAAAAAAGGCGCTCATCATGATGGTTTTTTTTATACAGGCTCTCCTGTTACTGATGGCTTTACTGCTGTTCGTCAAGCTGGTGAAGCTATCTCGGTTATGTTCATCTTGGAAGATGGACAAGTAGCTTTTGGTGATTGTGCAGCGGTACAGTATTCTGGTGTTGGTGGGCGTGATCCCTTATTTTTGGCAAAAAACTTTATTCCACTTATTGACACAGAAATAAAGCCCCTTTTTAAAAATAAAGAAATAACAACATTTCGACAAATGGCAAAGGATTTTGAATCGCATACCATAGGTGGCAAACGAATGCACACGGCACTTCGTTATGGTATTACCCAAGCGATTTTGGATGCTGTAGCAAAGTCACAACATCGCACTATGGCGGAAGTTGTTGTGGAAGAGTATAAAACAGGTTGCAAAATCCAGCGCATACCAATTTTTACACAATCTGGCGATGACCGCTACGACAATGCCGACAAGATGATTATTAAGCAAGCCGAAGTACTTCCACACGGACTTTTTAACAATGTAGCAGAAAAGACCGGTACAAAAGGTGAAAAGTTATTAGAATATGTAAAATGGCTCAAGCAGCGTGTAGAAACAAAACGCTTATCACCAGACTACAAACCAATTTTCCATATTGATGTGTATGGAACTATCGGAGATTTTACTGGCAATGATACTGAAAAAATGACAGAATATATGCGCGAACTCGAAAAAGCCGCTTCACCATTTACACTCCGTATTGAAGGTCCTATGGATATGGGCGATCGTGAAAAGCAAATGAAAGCACTCGCAGAACTCACTGCAAGTCTTGACAAAAACAATATTCATGTAGAACTTGTTGCGGATGAGTGGTGCAATACACTAGAAGATATTCAATACTTTGCGGACAACAAAGCAGGACACATGATTCAGATTAAAACACCTGATCTCGGTGGCATTAACAATACGATTGAAGCAATTCTATACTGTAAGGAGCGAGGAATTGGGGCCTACTGCGGTGGAACCTGTAATGAAACAAACCGCTCTGCCGAAGTAATCACCAACTGTTCAGTTGCTGCTGGAGCCGCACAACAACTCGCAAAACCAGGCATGGGTGTTGATGAGGGCTACATGATAGTAAACAACGAAATGAATAGGATTGTAGCCCTTGCAAATCGGAAATAGAGGCTAGTTGTTACGAGGAGTAGCAGATTCTTTCACGATTATAAGGATTTACGGGCTTGTATAACAATGCCGGTAAAGCGGACACAGGGTCAAGACAGGGAAATCAATTTTTGCAGAGATTGTTTTTCCTGCATCCAAGACTAAGGGAAAGGGACACACTTTTGTTCGAAGCAAATGCACTTTGAAAAAACATCCTTGTTTTTTCAAAGTGGCCGAGAATTAAAAATTGAGAAAATTATATTTTTAATTCTCGCACTTACGCACCGTCTACATCCGTGTA
>JAFTEH010000098.1 GCA_017453745.1 Spirochaetaceae bacterium | reverse complement strand
TTTTTGTTGCTATCGGTAAAACCTTTTGCATAACAATAGATAGTATTGCCCTCTCGCCACGCCCAGCACGGTGTTTCCCCTTCGACTTTTTCGGAAAGTCGATATTTACTTTCGCCTTCAACAAGATGAGCAGCAGGTGCGTTTGCGGTAAATTTGAATGCGGTCGCACCAGATCCTGCTCCGAGTTTTTGCACTAATATTGTGTTTATGCTCAGTGAAGATAGCATCGTAATAGCATAGTTATAGTTCTCGTTTGGAGTGGGTGGGTTGTTATTTGCTGGTTGCGGGCAGGCTGTAAGTGCTAAGCTAAACGCAAATAAGGCAAGAGCGAAAATGAGGCAGTGAAGCCTCCCATGTGTTGTGTTGTGTTGTGCTGGTTCTCCTTTGATAGTATTTTTAAAAAAATGATCTTAAGTCCATTTTCTACATAATCATTATATATTTTATGATTTTAAAAAACAAGTTGTAATAAAAAAATTAAAAGAAACAAGTTATGTTTTGCCTCACTGGCAGCAGGTACCCCTCATACGATACATGAGAAACAGACTATACTGGTAGTTTTAAAAAAAAGTTTAAAAAATTTTTAAAAATTGCTTGACAAAAAGTTTAATGTTTAATATAATATAATTATCGATAAACATTAAATATTTAATGATAACGATAGAGGAGATTTAATTATGAACAAACAAAAAACAAGACTACAGGTTATCAAGGAACGCTGTAAGGTCGCAACAAAGATTTTGAGTGTTTTTCAAGGTATCATTCTTGTGGCCTTAGCCCTCATTTTAGTTGCAGTGGTAGCAATTTTTGCCCAAAAAGATAAGATAAATCAGGGCGTTTCGGCTTCAATAGCTTCGGGGCAACTTTCCGACGAAATCCTTTTTGGCCGTGGCTTTATAAGCGTTCAGCTGGGAGAACTGGCAGGGTTAAGTCACGATAATTACGCAGGGTACATAATACTTATCTGTATAAGTGCTTCCCTCATTTGTGCTTTATGTTTGGTGCCTTTACGATTCTCAAAAAAATCTGTACCACACTCATCGCCGAAGAAACGCCTTTTACGGATGCTACGCTTAAAAACTTGCGAGTCATCTTTATAATCATAACCTGTTTTACAGCTTCGCAGGGTCTCGGCATTGCGGTAATTACTGGGGTGCTTTTGTGGTGTGTCTATTCGATTTTTGAGTATGGCAAGGAACTTCAAACCGAAGTGGACGAAACCCTTTAAGTCGAGGGCAACATGGGAGAAATTGTGTTACGATTAGACCGTGTAATGGCCGACCGAAAAATGAGCCTTAAAGAACTTTCTGAAAAGGTTGGGGTTTCTAATGTGAATCTCTCTAAGATAAAAACAGGTAAAATCAGTGCGATACGCTTTTCGACGCTTGAAGCGATTTGTGAAGCACTTGACTGTCAGCCAGGCGATATTTTAGAATACACGAAGTAGCTTAGCCTAACACAGCCTTAAACGCTTTGTAGTTTTCTGTTTCATAGTCGCGACAGTAAACTGCAAACTCGATGAGTTCAAAATATCGACGGTATTTTTCAAGGGCATTTTTAAATGCCCTTGCGACAATGTTTGGGTTATTCCTAAAAGCCCCACAACCGAATGCCCCAAGCACTAAACAGTCCACACCGTTACACGCTGCAACATGTAAGATGTGTTTTGCTCTGTCGGTGTGAATAGCAAGCAACTTTTCATCGCTGATACCATGTGGTGTTGATTCATCAAAGTGGCTCAAGTTAGGAGCCGCACAAGTGATAATGTCCACAGTGATAAACTCACTTTCGCTCAGTCGCTGTGGTATATCATCATCGCTTTTACAAATTACAATATCGTGAGAATAAATACACGCATCCGTATACAAGGGGTTACGAGCTTTACGGTTCACCGCATAGTATTTATCATATAGCCATCGTTGGTTTATTGTCGGATACAATGTAGAGCAACGGCAAAGGCTTTCTTCTTGTGCACTTGAGCCACTTTTTACGCCACCGCCCGGATTCGTTGCCGAAGCAAAGTTCAAAACGGCAATTTTTTTGTGAGCGTGTTCAGCATGTAATCTCATTGCCGCTTCAAAACTTTTTGATTTACTTACGGTAACACTACCCGATTTACTGATATGTGGTAACTCAGGATAATCTTCTGTATCATAAAACATAACCTTAGTCTTAGCATTTTTTACCGCCTCAATGAGCCGTACATTCTTAGTATAAAAATCCTGCGTGTCATTAAACACATCTATCATTTTCTCTCTTCGATCTTCGCGAAACATTATGTCACTCCGTTTTATATACTCTTTTATCTAATTATTAAGTAATTTTTTGTTTTTGTCAAGGTGTGGTGCATGTGCGATACATGAGGTAAAACATATAAATGCCGTGCCGTAAAAATGCTAAAATATTTCATGAGTAACTATCTTTGCTATTGACTTATACGCATATTTGATGTAAAACTTAGTGAGTAGCCTACTTGTAAATAATACTGTGATTAAATCAAGAGGAGATGTTTTGTTCATGAAAACAATAAGAATAATTTTTATACTTTTAGTTTTATTGTTAATCATTTCCTGTCCGACGACCTATAAAAAAGATAGCGAATTGTTCGGCAATTTTACTCCTGTCAAGTTAGAAGGCAATCCTGACACTGATTATTTTGTTTCCGTTTCAGAGGAGCCTGCACGCATATATTTATGGCAGCGTATTAATAAAAACAAAACAAGCGAAACCGTAAAACTTATATACATATATGATTTTTGTAATGGAGTATTTGCACAAGAAGGAACAAGATCAATTTATCCTACATCGGTTACTTTTTTGCGTGGAAACATTTGGATTTGTGGCGAGGGAATGCAAAAAAACTTTATGCGAATACATGTTGCAACAGGAAAATTGACATTTTTAAAACTTGATTGTATTCCCATTTCGGTTGTATCAATACCTGAAAGTGTTGACGGAAAAGGTACTTTGTGGTGTGCTACTCGATCTGCTCGTGGTGTTGGGATTGCAATTAGGCAATTAGATGACGAGGGAAATATTATTCATAAGTACAATGTCAAGCATGAAGATATTGACACATTAAATTTAGATGGCTTACATTATTATAATAATTCGTATGTACTTTTTAGTTCCTCACATAATAATTATACTATCGAAAAAATAAAGATAGGAGATGCGAAATATAAAACGATAAAACTTATATCTAATGATAACTTTACCATAGAGGAAACTACATATTCCACTGTACTCAACAGTGAAGTTTTAGCCTTGACAAACTATAATAACGAGGATAATTTTATAACTTCATTTTGGTCTCATAATTCAACTGATTATATTTTTCCTGCCTTAATAGGATATTCATCCCAACAAAACAAGGGTATGGGATATAGATTTATATGTCCCATAGAGATAAAAAGCGACACAATACATATAGGTGCTCCTATTTTATACACACATGATGAAAAAAATGAGGAATACGATATTTTTCCATTTTATTTTTATGATAATTGTAATGATAAAATGTACATTATAGGAAATGCAGGCCATGATGTAGAAAGTGGAAAGATACCATTTAATGGATTTAATATGCATCAGTATAATTCTACTGGTGATCTCCAAAAAAGATTTTTTCTTCCACAAGCAATTCAGTATAACAAACTCATGGATAGAAAAGTTTGGTTTGGCAAATCAGAATATACGCAAGACTATGCAACCAGAAAATGGGTATACAAAGGAATTGGGGTGTACTGTTTTGATGAAGCAACGGAGCAACTTTTTTTAATTGACAAAGATGGGAACAAAACACTTATCGATGGCATTGATGTCAATGAACCGTAGTCTATGAAAAGATGTTTTCTTATCTTTGTAATGTTGGTTCTGTTATATGTCAGTGTAACAGAACCACTTTTTGCCGAAACAAATGACATAGTTTCGCACGATGAAAAAACTAACTTGACAGGGTTTAAGTCAAATAGCATCTTTTTTGAATTTAAAACTGGATTTGGTGTTTGTTCCTCAATTACTAACGAGCTCATTTTTGAAAATGATAAAACTATAAGTAAACTAAATTGGATACAATATGCTTCACCACTTTGTATGGTGAATGGACGATTGGTTTTTTATAATTTTTTTTGTGAATTTCTCACAAGTTTTTGTGTTCCTTTTCGCTGTGGTGTATTGCATGATTACGACTATCTTGAAAAAAGTTCAACAAAGTCAACGCCAATTGGATTTGAAAAGCCTATAACAAAAGAATTGAGTACATCTGGTGTCATTGGACATGAGTTTCAGTTTGGCGTTTCATATATCTTTTGAATATTTATCATAGACCGTAAACATTGATTTTGTTGCACATGAAAACATAACACAAAATGTACCGCCTCACTGGCAGAAGGCACCCCTCATACGACACTAAATGTATTGCATTGCCTGACCTGCTTGCAGCAGGTAAGACGCATCCCTCGGTTCACGCGTCATTCTTTATATTACGGTATTTTACAAGTCCGATAAATCGATAGCTGGGAAATCTGGCAAAGGGGTGTTTTTTTCATTGAAAAACATCACCATGTAAATCGGTAAATAAATAATTTTACCATCGACTTTTAAATTCTCGTTGCATAAAACATAGGCTTTTTCTATTTTATAATTATCGTTGCTTAATACATGATTTAATGCCGAGTGCACAGAATAATCCTTGCCAGATTTTACTTCGATAGGGATGCATTTATTTTCGTGCTCAATTACAAAATCTATTTCACCTTGTTTTTTACTGTTAAAAAAATATCCTTTGTATCCGTGTGCGTGTAATTCTTGAGCAACAGCATTTTCAAACAAAGCACCGTAGTTTAAATTTTGCTTTTTCGCAAGCGTTTCAATAATTGTTGCCCGACCATAAATGCTCGATAATAGGCCAACATCCGAAAGAAACAACTTAAAAAGGTTCGACTTTTTACTCAACAAAAGAGGAAGTTTCGGCTCACTAATATTATAAACCGAAATTGACACACCAGCATTATTCAACCATTCAAAAGTCTCTTGATACCGATCTAGCTTTAGATTTTTGTCAAGATGTGAAAAAAAATATCTTTTATTCTTTTCGTTTAACTCAGCAGGTATGAGTTCATAAGTATTTATCAAGTGTAGCTTTTTATTTTCACTTTCGTATTGGGTAAAGTCTAATTTATACTGCGGAATAATTGTATTATGAACATTCATTACTTTATTGTAATCGTGTGTATTGATATATGTCTGCACGGCTTCGGGCATTCCACCAATAACTAAATAATTATAAAATGCGTCAATCAAGGTTTTATGCACAAATGGGTCCACAGGATGCAATTCATTAAAACAAGTTTTCAACTGTGAAATGGTGATCGGTTTTAACCCTATTGCCAAGTAAAATTCCTCTAAATCAAGAGGAAACATTTCTATTGTTTCCATAAACCCAACGGGTGCAGAATGTAGCCCTACCAATGACACTCCTAATAATGAGCCACTAAAAATATAGCGAAAAGAACCCTCTTCGACGAGATATTTTACCTTTGTGACGATCTCTTTGAACCTTTGGATTTCATCAAAAAAAATGACAGTTTCCCCAGGAACGAGCGCTTTATCGGTTAAAACTGTCAACCGTGAAATTAAGGTTTCAACCCCATCTGTCTTGACAGAATGCAACACTTCAACCACTTCAGGATTTTCAATCAAGTCAAATTTTACATAATTGGTATTATTCTTTTGTAGCGTCGTTTCTATCAAATGGGTTTTGCCTACTTGCCGAGCTCCAGTTACTAATAAAGCTTTTTTGCTTTCCGAAAGCCATTTTTCAATATCTATAATATTTTTTCTATAGAGCATAAGTTCCCTTAAGCCTAATTATACCAGATTTTGCCCCCTTTTTCTAGTCTTTTTTAGTTAATTTTGCCCCCTTTTTCTAGTCTTTTTTAGTTGATTTTGCCCCCTTTTTCTATGATTTTTACCCCGCTTTTGTCCTTTTTTACCGCTTTTTACAAATATACAATAAGTGGCTTGAGTTGCCGAGCATTTCGCGTTTTTCGCAAATGTGGAGTTGGTAATCCGCAAAAGCTTTAAACTCCACATCCGTCATAGAAAAGTCAGGTCTTTTTTTTGCAACTTCAAGCACATTATCCACCGCAACAGTTGTCAAGTGTTCTACACCTTTGTCAAGAAAAAGCCTTTCAAACTCGGCAATGTCAAAACCAGTAAAAAGCTGCTCCTTAAAATGCAAAACAGTATAGTTGCTATCAAAATTATGCTTTAAGCCTTCGATGGTCGTGTTGTTATATAAATAATTGGTACAGATGATCGCATGCACAGACAAAAAAGCAACCAAAATAACTCCGCTATGTTTTGTTACACGAATTGCTTCATCCAATGCTCTATGCTGGTCATTAGTTTCATACAAGTGATACATTGGCCCAAAACAGAGCGTAACATCAAAGCTATTGTCGTCAAACCGACTAAGGTCCAGTGCATCACCCTGATATGCCTCAAGATTCGGTATACCGAGTGCGTTTTGTTTAAGCTTGCTTAAATTGCTTTCCAGCAATTCAACTGCCGTGACAGGATAGCCCTCTTTGGCAAGGGCAATGGAATAGCGACCAGTACCCGCCCCGATTTCTAGCACCGTGCTACCATGCTTTAAAAACTTGTTGATGTAATTCATCGTAACCATGTATTCAAGTTGCCCTTGACGATCCTTTTCTAAACGCACATCCTCGTCATAGTTATTGTATATTTTGTTGATAATGTCCGTTCGCTCCATCTGATTGATTTTGTCTTCCATCGACTAGCATTATACCACACCGCAGGAGTAATTACAACGCTTAATCCATCCAGTTTTCTAATTGGATACCACTTAAATTGATAAAATGTTTTGTACTGTTGGTAACGAGGATAGCTTTTTTTCAATAGCGAGAGAACCTATCAGAATGTCATCATCGCTTATCGTTATTCCGTGCCTTTTTAAATCTGCATATTGCTTTGCAGATTCCCTCAATGTTTCTATGCTCATATATTCAATACCGCATCTTGACACAAAGTTTTCAAATGCACTTTTTAGATTTTTAGGGTCAGTATATTCAAACCCTCGTAGAACCTCATAATAAACGAGATCAGGTATTTTTACTGTAGCGAAAATATAAGCATTTTTAAAATTTGTCAAGACTTTTGAGTTGCCATTCAACAGATCAATAATGACATGGTATCTAAAAAATAAGTCATGCATTTTCCCGAAAGTGTAAACCACAACAAGAACGCAATTCATCAGCCTCTGAATCGGAAAGCGTTCCAAAAATATCATCTACAAACGAAAAATCAACGGCCTTTTTTGTTTGGTAAATGCTTACAATTTTGTCAAGATAAATAGCCACATCTTCTAAAGCCTCTTCAGGCAAAGCTCTAATTTTTTTTTCCAAAACCTCGCGCGACATAGTTTCTCCGACCAGCATTATACCACACCGCAGGAGTAATTACAATATCTCCGTGAAAGATATAATACTACTGTCATTGCGGTGGCATACCAACCTATCCCTCATACACGGATGTTTGTTCATTAAGATGTACCGCCTCACTGGCAGAAGGCACCCCTCATACGACACCAAATGTATCGCATTGACTGACCTACCTACAGTCTACCCGTCATAGAAATGTCGCATACCGTGATGACATGTGAAAAAGCCCTAAACGTAACTTATTTCTTTCGATGTATATCAAAAAGGGCGCTTTGTATACTTCCCAGCCTATGCGTAACTAAGATGGAGCATTTTTCTTTCTCGCTCTCTTCTAGCTGTCCTCATTCCGTTTCTGTTTTATTAAAAAAATACCTTCCTGTAAAAAATAAAATAATACCGAAACTCAATAAAAGAACAAAGCGCACATGTAATGCAACAGTTGGTAAACGCTCAAGCAAAAGTGGAAAAGCTTGTAAATATATTGAGTACACAAAACTAAAAAAGAGCAGTGGATATGCGTATCTAATATTTTTCGTAATAAAAACAAAAATCGGTACAACGGTAAAAAGTGAAATAAAAAGTTCATAGCCACTTAATGACAAACCTAACGCACTACCACCACCAATATGAAGTGAACTTGCTTTAGAATAAAATTCAGAAGAAATATTTAATAAATTAAAAACTACGGGAAATGTAAAAATTAAAATCCGAATCATCGCAATTCCAAATAAAATTGCTAGAACAAAATAGTTTTTATTTTCATTGGAAAATTGTAAAATTAAAAAAATAGAAATCAAAATACAAATAGGTATTAAAATATTAATTGCAGGAAACAACAAAATCACTAAAATAAAACTTGACAAAATAAGCGCTTTTAATAATGGTCTTACATTGAGCTTAAAACCTATAAAACAGGCAACACAAACGGAAATAAGTTTTATTATACTTTTGTCATCTGCCCAAACACCTATGTAATTTGGTAATAAAAACAATATGGGTAAAAAAGTTAGAACAGATTTATACACTTTCCTTTTTACTAATGTAAAATCAGTAATGAAAGGAACAATAGTAAAGAACAATATTACATATCTAAATACGAATGGTGCAAGATAATGGCTATTAATATTAAAATCCATTATGCTGTTTTTCTTCTCTATAAACTCTATAAGAAAAGTTATGTGTACACCGAAAAATATTAAAAACTGCATAGGAAATACAAAAAAACTTTTTTTACTTATGTCATAACTATACACTCTTTCGGATTTTTTTTTATTTCTAACATGACAAAAAAAATCACACGCCGCTATAATTAAACATGCAATTAAGCATAGATACCTTTCCACACCAAAGTCAGAAGTACCAACTAATCCAGAAAATAAAAGAGTTATTAATATATCAATTCCAATAACTATAAAAAATAAAGATTCGTCAAACTTATTTACAAACATTACATAACCACCTACTATATAAGGCTCACTACAAAGCATACCTAGTAGATGAGCCTTTATTTATTTTACTAAGATAAGTCATTATAACTACGGCAAACAATCTTGATTAGCACAAGCACTTAGTGTGCATGCTGAGCCTCCACAATAACTCACACCACAGGCACTGACAACACAAACACTACCGAGACAAGCACTTCCACCACATACACTTTTACCACATCCACTTGCACCGCATGCACTACCACCGCAAGCACTAAAAACACAGGCACTACCGCCACAACCACTTCCAAAACAAGCACTACCACCACACACACTCTTACCACATCCACTTGCACCGCATGCACTACCACCGCAAGCACTAAAAACACAGGCACTACCAAAATTAAGACTTAACGGTGTCATAGGTTGTACTTCGCCACCAGCAACTTGCGAAACCTTAGCTTGTTCATTTGGCATTTCTGCAAATTGCCGTTTAACTTGGCTGAGTCTTATTGAAGAAAGATACGCACTTGATTTTTCCATATCATCTGTACGCTCAGAACCTGAAGTTGCAGCCACGCTAAAAACTATAACAACACACAACAAACCAACATACCAAAATTTTTTCATACAACTCCTCCTATGAGCGTTTTTAATAAGATACCCTAAGCACTTATATTGGGTGTGCTTATTATATTGGGTGTGCTTATTATATTGGGTGTGCTTATTATATTGGGTGTGCTTATTATATTGGGTGTGCTTATTATATTGGGTGTGCTTATTATATTG
>JAFTEH010000097.1 GCA_017453745.1 Spirochaetaceae bacterium | reverse complement strand
TGGAATATTTCTCCTACACCTATTATCTACGCATGGTATTTCTACACCGAGACATCCATTACCATATCGTGTCCCATAACCTACAAGATTCATGTCAACATTTAAATCTTGTCCATACATGTTTCCCAAAAACTCTACCATGATTTTTACTCCTTCAAAATAAATTATTCTTTCTTGTCGTCGACAAGATGATTGTTATCAGATTCAATATTTGTTGCTTTATCAGCAACGGATTTTTGTAAGTTGTTAATCATAATAGGGTATTGTCCTAGATAATAGAATACGCCACCAAAAAAAACTAAAACTTGTATAATATTAAAGCTACTAAAATAGTTCTTTATGCACAAGCCTAAAATACCTGTCAGTATAAAAACAGGTGAAATAATTTTCGCAACTTTTAGTGTCATTTTAGCTTCTGCTTCGTGACCCTTTTCCCACATTTCCTTGGATTCACGGAATAATGGTTGTGAACTTAGGTGCTTTCTCATTTCCCATTTATTTTTTTGCCATTTCGCTGCAAGTGGGAATAGCCATATTACACTACCCCATAAAAACAACAACCAATGCATATTTATTTAACCTTGCCTAGATACCCAATTATCAGCACAGGACTTAAAATTTCCAGGACACTTACTCGTATTACCAATACATCCACTACCATCTACGCCACATACACTTCGATTATCTAAACAGCCACCTGCTTCGGTAACACAAGCATTAGCATTTCCTGAACAGCCACCACCATTTACATTGCAAACGCCTACATTTACTCCGCAAACTGAAGCATTAAACTTGCAAGCACTTAAGTTTAGGCCGCAAATCGATGCATCAGCTACGCATGCCGACAAATCTCCAAGACATGCAGTAGCCTGTACACCGCATGGTCCAACCATAACATCATCGTACATATTCCCTAAATAGTTACTCATTTGTATCTCCTTGATTAGCCTGAATTTTATTTTGTTCACGCAAATGTGAAATTAACATTTTAACTTGAGGGAAGAGTAAACTCTTTGTCTTAAAACAGCCAGGGGCAAACAGAGTTCCGTGCTTTTGCATCGCTACACTTGCACATCCACAACCGCAAGCAGGTAAGTATGCACAAGCCTTACACTCGCTTATATGGTCAGCATCTCTATTTAAACAGTCGTAATAATGTGGCGTAATATGTACTAAACTACCCTGTTCGTTTATATGACCTGCAATATATTTTTCGTGGCCAACAACTTCCCAACACTTATACACATCACCATTGACATTTATAGTAAAAAAATTCTCTTTACTTATACCACAATAATTGAATGCACGCATTGGCCTATAATTATACGAAAATCCCAAATTGTGTAATTTTTTCCACAATGGCACTAACACATCTGCTAATTCATTATCGGCAAAACAAAAACGATATGCTGGACTTTTTTTATCGAGTTTCACAATTCCAAAATCAACGAAACACTTTTCTAATCCATGTGATTTTAGATAATCTAGCAACTCGTAGGCGTTTTCAAGATTTGTTTTATCTATATTAATTCTGATTACAGGATTTGGTAATTTTTCAAAATCTTTTACTCTTTTGATGCCTTGCACCACTTCGGTAAAAGACCCCTTACCATTTTTGAACATTCGTCTTGAATTGTGAACAGGCTCAGTTCCATCGAGCGTAATTTGAATATTTGTACAGTTTAAATGAGCTAACCCTTTTAGTATTTCTTCAGTAATCAAAACACCATTAGTTATAACCATCGTGGAAAACTCTTTTTCGTTTTCGCTACAAAGATCTTTTATTTTACAAAGCCATTGATAATTTGCATTAAAGTTTAGTAAAGGTTCCCCACCGAATAGCGTTAAACCAACATGGCGAATATTTTTGTTTTCGTTACACACATTTTGAATAAATTTATAAATAGAATCCTTTACGGTATCAGTTAAGGCTTCTTGAGGTTTTTCTCCACCCTCAAAACAATAACTACAGGCAAAATTACAAGCCCTCGTCATTAAAACAGTAAGCGATAAAACAGAATTTTGCAACGCCTCTTTTTTTGTAAGATAACTGTATAAGTACAGTTCGTTTACATTTCCTTCTATTATAATGCCTGTTTTTTTAAAGTCAGATACTAATTGCTCGTCAATCAAATCAAAAGAATCATTTTCAAGAGCAGATTTTATATGCGAATCAATCGAAAACATCGCTCCAGTGAGCGTATTTACTAAGAGAAAAGAATTATCATGTTCGTATACTACATTGTAGTTCGACGCTTTCATCCATACACCTCGCAAACTATTTACTAGCAATCTTTAACTACTTTTTCAGCAAAACAACTTATAGTTAGTAGTTGCGTGTATTATAGTAGTTGCGTGTATTATAGTAGTTGCGTGTATTATAGCATATTTTTAATTTTTTGTCAAGCACTTTTTAAAAAATTTTTAATTTTTTTTAACTTTTTTACAAAGCAGATTAGTTCTGAACCCATCTGTCTGACCTACTTGCAGCAGGCAAGAGACAGACAGGACGACACTCACGATAGAATCGTCATTGCGAGCAACTGCTTGCTTGAAAACTTTAGGGCAAGCGACTTATTTCAGGCGAGGCAATCTTTCGCGTAATGAGCCTTTAACCGTTAGATTGCTTTCTCACTGCGTTCCGTGCAATGACGGAAGAAAGCGTTTACATGACTTACAATGACAGAACCGTTCACCAACTCGTTGTGTAGTGTAGAGCCTCGCTACAAGTCGAAGAAGCGGTTTTGAAGCAAACTCCTTTTGTTATCCATTCGCCTAAGGGCAAGGCAACTAACTGTATAAAACACATTGTTGCAAGGCTTGAAAAAAACGATTACAATGAATACACCGGTCTTTCAGGCTTTATCAAAAAACTCTTTGAAAAAACATGATGTGAAAAAGTGCTGAAAATGACATTAGCTACTATAATGATAGTACAAGTTATAATAGTGTAAGTTTTTTGTGTTGAATCCTCAAAAAAAAGCATTTTATGTATGACAAAATATCAAATATACTTGACATTTTGTCATACAAATTATATAATAGCAATAGGATTAACAACTATTGATCTTAAAAATTTAGTTTTTTATGAGGAGATTTTTATGAATCTAATCGCACAAGACTTACACAAGCGGTTTGGGAGTCTTGAAGTTTTAAAAGGGGTGTCTTTTTCCGTAGAAAGCGGTAAGACATTCGCATTTTTAGGGCGAAACGGGGCTGGTAAAAGCACAACCATTCGCATTATTTTAGATGTTTTTAAGGCTGACAAAGGCTCTTTACTTTTAGATGGAAAGCCATTTATACCTAATCAGGACAGAATAGGCTATCTTCCTGAAGAAAAAGTTCTTTATCCGAAAAAACGCATAATAGACCAATTAGTTTATTTTGCCACACTAAAAGGTATGAAAGAGGCACAAGCAAAAAAAGCCTGTTTTCACTATTTAGAGCGGCTCGGTCTACTTGAGCGAAAAAATAAACAAGTTTCCGATTTGAGCAAAGGTAATCAACAAAAACTTCAAATGATTATTGCCCTTGTACATAATCCTGATATATTGATTTTTGATGAGCCTTTTTCTGGTCTTGATCCTGTGAATGCTGAAATTCTAAAAGAACTTGTTCGCGAAGAAGTTAAAAAAGGTAAGATTGTGTTTTTATCATCGCATCAGATGAATTATGTCGAAGAATTTTGTACTGACATGGCTATTCTTAATGGAGGCAAGGTTGTTTTAAGCGGTAATATTTCTGATATTCGAAAAAGCTATACTCGCGACAAACTAAAAATCATTTCAGATGATATTGACAAAATCAATCTTGAATACGCTCAAAATATTGTAAACGCCACAGACGAAAGTCAAGTGCACACAAATAGCACGGTGTTACAGTTTAGCGACATTGCACAAGCACAACATGCAATGCGCACGATTACTTCAAAATACACAGTCGATGAGATTGGTATTGTAGAACCGACACTCAATGAAATCTTTGTAGAACACACTAAGGATTCAGTATAAGGAGAAATGAACATGAAAAAGTTTTTTGTCATTTATAAGTTTGAACTAACAGAACTTATGCGAAGTAAAGCATTGACGGTAACCGTGATTATGTTGGCTTTGTTAATGGTAGCTGGAAGTTTTATACCTAAAATTGTATCTTTGTTTTCAGGAAGTACCGAAAATGAAAGTTCGCTACAAAGTAATCTGCCAGTTTATCATTTAGCCTTGCCTGAAAGTTTGCAAGATGAACAGTTTGACAAATTCGTTGAAGAAAGCCTTAATGTTGATACAGTGGTTATCCCTAATACAATCGACAGCATAAATACTATAAAAGAAAAAATTGAGGCAGGTTCAGATGACAAACTATTTGCGTTTGGAAGTGAATTAGAATTTGCTTATTATGTTAGAAATGCTGGTACTAGTGATTACAGTTATCAAGCAGTTCGCGATACTTTGTTGAAATTTTTACAAAAGCGTGTTCTTGATAGTTACGGTGTTGAAAACAGAGAAACTTTTTATGATCCCGGTATAACATATCAAGTTTTTGTGTTGGGTAAAAATCAAGACATCGGTCAGTTTTTAGTATTTGTAATTGATATACTGATTTATATGGTGATAATTATTTTTTCAAGCATACTTGCTAATAATATTATTATGGAAAAAACTTCTAAAACGGTCGAAGTTATTGTCACCAGTGTTGATACAACAAGATTGCTTTTTGCAAAGTGGTTAGCATTTATGACTTATATTGTAGTTGCTGCCATCATGTTATTTTTAGTTGGTAAACACACAGTCGGTAATCTTGAAGAAATGAGAAGTGTAATGAATCTTATTTTTAGATTTTTGCCAAAAGCAGATTTAATTACCTGTATTGGTTTTGCACTGTGTGGAATTGGTTTGTATCTTTTTGTTGTTGCGATTGTTGCAGCATTTACTACACGAATGGAAGATGCAAATGGAGCGATAATGCCTGTTATGGTGTTCATAGTGATTCCGTATTTTATTACATTATTTAATCATAATACAAATGGGATTATCTTTAAGGTGTGTTCATACATACCGTTTTTCTCACCGATAATGATGCCTGCTCGATTTTTGTACGATGATGTTTCAAAAATAGAAATAATTATTTCATTTGCAGTTTTGATTGGTAGCACCGTGATTGCAGGAATTGTTGCGAGCATACTTTACCGAAAAGGTATTTTAAATCAAGGCAATAAGCCAAAACTTTTAAGTCTTTTTGGAAAAAAACAAAAAGCATAAGGGTGAGCCAAAAAAATAATTTACGATAGACATGAGACGTTATGATCTCGTGTCTACCTAAAGCATGTGGTGAATTAGAGTTATAAAAAATATATTGACAAAAAAATAAAAGTATACTACTATACAAAAATAAAAAACTCATGTATCTAAAAAAAAGTGGTGGTAAAAATGAAAGCACATAAAGTATGTATTTTAGCGGCTCTAATGATAATGCTTGTTGCTTGCTCTTCAAAACTTGACAGTGAGTTACATACAGTTGAACCTAAAACATACACAGGCACAATCCCTGAAAAAATAAATGCATACTACGACGACAATAAAAGTAAGGCTTGCGGTGTACTTGTCGGTGTGTTTGATTCTGATACTATCATACACAAAGGCTATTATGGCTTTGAAAATGAAACAACAGATACACGCGTTAGCGAAAGCACCGTGATGGATTGGGGCTCAAGCACTAAGTTACTCGTGTGGGTAAGTGTTATGCAACTTTACGAGCAGGGTAAACTTGACTTACGCGCTGATATAAAAACATACTTACCTGATGGTTTCCTTACAAACTTACGATACGATAAACCTTTAACCATGATTGATTTGATGAATCACCGTGCAGGTTTTCAAGACTATTATCGCGACTTAATGATTCCAGCAGACGAGCAGTTTTTATCATTACATGACGCTTTATTGGTGGAGCAACCGGCTCAAGTATTTGAACCTGATACACTTACCGGCTATTCAAATTGGGGTGCTGCTCTTGCAGGTTACATTGTGGAGCGAGTCGCTGATATGAGTTTTTGTGATTATGTACACAAACATATTTTTGAGCCACTTGATATGAATGATGCGGCGATTGCACCTGACCTTATGGATAACCCAGTCGTAAGAACTCGGCGCGATAAACTTATGTGTTATGATTCTGGTCCAATAGGAACTGCCTTTTACATCATACAACTTTATCCTGCTGGTTCTTGCGTTTCAACATTAGATGATTACATAAAGTTTGCTCGCTGTTTTGTAAAAGAGCAGTTTCCACTATTTAAAAAACAGGAAACATTTACAGAAATGATAAGTGCAAGTTCATTTTTTGGCGACACAGATATTCCGAAAAATGCACATGGGTTTTGGGCAATTCCTGTTGGAACAAACACGCTCGGTCATGGTGGAAACACACAAGGTTGTTCCGCTAATCTTGTTTTTGATGCTGATAAAAAAATTGGTTGCGTGGTTATGACAAACCGTAGGTACGAAACCACTTTTAACAACGACATGCTAGAACTCATCTTTGGTGAAGTCAACTGGAATGCTAGTATTTCATCTGACATGCCAAACGGTTTAGTTCGTTCTGCAAGAACCATCTTAGAGGGGCGCTATAAAATATTGCGTGAATCATATATTTCATCGAATATGCTGAACGAGGTTTTTTGGATATATAACGAAAATAATGGTATCAAAAAAATTGAAGCCCCTTACGGCGATTATTATTTTGTTTCATTTGGACAAGTTATTGTAAGTTATGTTTTATTTTATGGATGGGTTTTAGCTATTGTGTTTTCTCTTATCACTCTCGTTAAAGAGGGCTTTTTCTAGTGCAAAATGTTTTAGCTATTGTGTTTTCTCTTATCACTCTCGTTATTTCATTCTTTAGACGCATTGTGCGAGCAATACGGAAAAAAGAAAAACGCAAAATGGCAATCTGGATTTTTTTAAGTTGTATTGTGCAAGTACTCATCGCTGCGTTTGCTATCGTCTTTGTTGTGATGTTCATTACCTGGCAAAGTAGCCACAGTTATAACTGGACATTTAAGGTTGTTGTGTGTCTTGGCATAGCCTTATTAGTCCTTGCTATAACAGGCTTAGTTAAGACAATTAAACAGTGGAATACAACAAAGGTCTTAAGTAAAATCTTTCGAATCACAACACTACTGTTTTCGTTTATAACCGTGTTTATGATTGTATATATGGATTTATGGAAGTAATCAGATATTCATGTTCAGTATCTGAACCGTATCCTGTAAGCCAAGCAATGAATACACATCAATACAATATTTTGAATTGAAATAATCGATTAACGAAATAAATGCTTTCCACTTTTCGACAGACAGCTCATTTATGCCATTTCTAATAGCCACATCAATCAACCTTTTTTCAATAATTACGATACCTTCACTCGTACATAATGCATCACAGAGTTGAATAAGTTTATCATAGTCATCATATTCTGTGTTTTGTAAAAAATCATTTATGAACAAAAAGGCATTATTATCTAAATCATTTTTTCCGGTATATGCTTGAATGTTTTTTATTGGAAATGAGTGGGTTAAACAAATACGCGCATTTTCATCATAGCCTAAGTCTTTCATATACTCATAACCGTCAATTATGTGTTTCATTGATGTTACGCCTTTGATTCTGCCTATGTCATGTAACAAACCCAACGAATATGCTTTATGTTCATTTAAAATGCCATGAGTATTTTTTGCAATTATCCGAGCAACTAACGCACTCATTTTACTATGAGCCATCCACCCACCAGGATTTTGCTTATATGCGTCAAGTAAGATTTCCTCTGCAATTTCTAATTCGGCATACATTTTAAAGTTTCCATCGTGCTTATTACATTATATAAATAATTATACTTTAATCAATACGAACAGTGCTAACTATGAGTAATATAACGAGCGTTTAATACTTTTGTCAAGTACTTTACAAATGTGTAGACAAAGTTTTATTTTCGCGTAAATTTTGGTATAAACATTCTTAAATTTCGGGAAATTTTCGTGGTGGACATCTTTTATTTTCGTGTAAAGTCTAAGGAAGAAACTCGGCGGTTAAAACAGCACGCCTGTTTCAGCGCTATTTTTAACCCTACCTTTTTCATCAACGCTTTCAGGTATTGACACAACCGAAATAGAAATACAATCAAGTTTTAAAAATATCAACTTTCCTGTTGCAACATGTATTCGCATAAAGTTTTTTTTGCATTCCCTCACCACAAATCCAAATATTTCCGTACAAAAAAGTAACCGATGTAGGATAAATTTATCTTGTTCCTTCTTGTGCAAATGGACCATTACAAAAACTAAACATCTCCGCTTGATTTAATCAAAGTATTATTTACAAGCGGCCGGTTACATTTTACAAGTCTTCCCAAAACAACTCGTCTAATGTTTTGTCAAGTACTTTATAAATTTGTAGGCAAAGTTTTATTGTCGGGTTGTAATCGCCTTTTTCTATTGCGTTGATAGTCTGACGAGATACTCCACAAAGTTCCGCTAACTCGGCTTGGGATAAATCTTTTGCAGATCCGGCAGATTTCATTTTTAAGTTTTTCACAATGTATCCTCATCATCGATAGAATTATCTTTTGAAGTTTGGATACGCTTAACAATGAGAGCAATACAGATTGGCAAAAAAGTAATTGACATTGCTAATGATGCACCACGAGATAAAGTGATTTTATTTTTAAAAAGTTGCTCGTTAAAAATATAATCAAATGTAGCAAAACAATTTAAAAGATATAAAATTATCGTTATTACTATATATTTAGTTGATTTTTCTCCAACCCTAAAATACGCTTCTTTGATAATACAATAAACCGAAGAAACTGCTAATCCCACAAACGCAATAAAACAAAACAGAGCAAATGGGTCTACAAAATGAAACAAATCAAATTTTAATATCTGTAAAATGTGCCCTAAAAATCCCACTAAGAACATAGATAGTAACATTACGGTATATCCGTACTTGTAGCCTTTACCTTGAAAAATAAGTTGCCGCTCATCATAATATTTTTTTCTATTGCTTAATAGATAATAAAAAGCAACAGCACAAGTTATTCCAAATACAAGCCCGATTATAAGACCAAATATGTACATAGCTAAAGTTCCTGTCGATTAAAACTTGCACATTATACTTAATTGTTCCCTAAAATTCAACTGCCTTGAATTGACTTGACAGAGAGGAAACGAAATTACAAAGTTACACAAGAGGCGAATATTTTTTTAAGCCACTCATATAAATAGTCATTTACGATGTGGTACTGGTTGTTTCGATAGTGAGTTTTTGAGTGTATCTAAATAAAAAACTGCAACTTAATTTTGAATTTGTTGTCATGTGAGGGGTGCCTTCTGCCAGTGGGGCGAAACAGCTATCGTGTGAGATTGCTTCGCCTTGCTTCTATAATTACGAGGCAAGGCTCGCAATGACGAGTTTTCTAGTCATTGCGAGCCGTAGGCGAAGCAATCTAGCGTAATACGCGCAACCCTAGAGATTGCTTCAGTCACTGCATATTGAAAAAAACTCCTTGTTTTTTCAATATGGCCGAGAATTAAAAATGTGCAGGAATTTGTTTTTAATTCTCGCATTACCACCTCGTACATCCTTGTACGAGGATTTGGTGTATTGGTATTTCCTCGCAATGACG
>JAFTEH010000096.1 GCA_017453745.1 Spirochaetaceae bacterium | reverse complement strand
TAGATTTAAGTATTTTTAATTTTAGTGACAGTAGTCCAATCGCATTTATTATCTTTATTTTTATAGCACCAATTATCGAGCAAATGATTTTTAAGTTTGGTGTTCACCATTTTACAAAAAGTAAATCACGCATTATTCCAATAGCGATGTTTGTTTCGTTTGTAGTTTTTGGATTATTGTACACACTAAGATTGGGATTTACTTTGACAGAATTAACCGTAATTTTTTGCGTAAAACTTTTTCTTTTGTACGCTTATAAAAAAAGTGAAAGTATGTTAACCTGTGTTGTATTGCAGTTTTTTATAACGGTCATTCTGTTTTTAAATCGGTATTTGTTTTTTGTATATTCCGCACCGGTTTTTTTCGCTTTGGCTAGTGTGAGTGTAGTTGTGTTAGGCTTTACACTAATTGATTTTCTAAGGAGAAAAAACTTGACGGAAGAACACAATGCGAGTGAGGTAGTGGCATTAGACGAAAGAATAGGAAGTGCAGAAACACCGCTGATTGAAACTTGCAAACTTGACGAATAAAAAAGCCAAAAAAATAAAAAAACTTTTAAAAAAATATTGATAAAAAATGAAAATATGTTATAATAGCCCAACGCACAATAATGGTAGCGTTTGCTAAAAAAGCGTAGGGCTGTTATTGGGTGAAATTTTCTTTTTAAGAGGTGATTTTTATGCCAAGTATGAAGGACAGATTTGAGGATGACCTTAAGTCTATTTCAGTTGGGAGTCCTACATTGGGATTAAGTGATGCTATTGTTGGTACTTATGAGCATGACTATGTTCGTGATGATGGTGGAGCTGGCAATACTGGCGGAGGTTCTAACGATGGAGGTGATTCTGGAGGTGGAGGTATTATAGGAGAAATTGGTAAAGTGCTAATCGGGTGGGGTGTAGGTAAAGTTATAGATAAGGCTATAGAGATAATAAAAAATCCAAAGCCTGGTTGCTGTTGCGGCGGTGGAACAGGATGCTTGATTAATGAGTCAGAAATTATATTATAGTTTTAAGAGGTGGTGATATTTTTCACTACCTTTTTTATGGAACGCTTTTATGAAGAAAAAAGTTATGTCAGTAATAAAAGGAATATTGCGCTATATTTTTGATAGCTCCATTTTTTTTTACGTTTTGTTTACATTGTATAATGTTATCCCCGTTAAGAAAAATATTGATTTTGAAACAATAGCATTATTCCTTACAGAGTGTTCTTTATGTGTCGTTTGTGTCAAGTTATTTTATAAATTTAAGATTCCATTAAAAACAGTTTTCTTTCCTAAAGATACCTCTATACACTTACTATTTGTATTGGCCTGTGCGAGTGCTGGTTTTGTAATTGAAATGCTTTTTTATTTAACGCCTAATTATGATGCCTTTTCTAGTGTGATGACTTATTTTCAAAACCACAAAATTGAATTAAGTGCAGCGATATTTAAATCTACTATGTTGTCGGCTGTAGATATTATGGGAATTTTTTCTGCTCCCATACTTGAAGAAGTTATATTTCGGTTTTTTGTATACTATTTTTTTAAGGTGCATTTTAGATCTATCAAAAAAGCTTTAGTAACCACGAGTTTGTTGTTCGCCTCTTTACATATCTTAGGTGATATTATTTTCGGAAAGGTAGCTTTCCTGATATTGATCAGTGCATTTATCCAGCGTTTTTTATTTTCAGCTATAATAACCGCTTGTTACGAAAAAACAGGAAATATTTTATCCCCAATTATTATCCACATGTTGTGGAATACCACCATTATACTTTTAAATAAGTTAATTGCTCCGTATCATATTTTAATGATAGCCGTATTGCTTGTAATATCATTATTGGTTTTGACAATGTGGTGTATGGTTCTTTTATGGATCCATATTTCTAGGAAAAAGTTAGTTTTATATCATGAGACATCTACTGAACCAGAAACATTGCAAGAACAGTTTGAAGAGGAGAAACCATCATGTTCAGATATAAAGTGATTCCGTACCTGATACACAAGAATGAAGAAGTCGCTATCATACAGAATGAGCAAACTACCTGTGTGATAAAAGATAAAACTCTAATTAACTTTTTTGTTGAAAATGATGATAAACCTTCGTTTCAGTTTACGCTTGATGACTTAACAAAGTGCTTTGGTGAAAAGGCTCAAGAGTTTTTAGATTTTATGTTGCAAAACAGTTTAATCTGTGTTGATGAGTTTAAGGCAAAGGCGATTGAGCGCGTAAGTTTTTTCACTAACTCAAAGCTAATTTACGAATCGCTTGAGTATAACTTAAAAGGTTTGAGTATTTCGTATACGGTTAAGTTTTTTGAAAACCCACAAGAACTTACTAAGGAAGATTTTTCATCCGATGATACAGTTTCGTATTTTATCTTAAATCCGTTTTCGTATAATGAATATTGCGAGTTAGAAAGTTTACTTAAAGAACTCGATGTAATACACAAGTTTGCTTTTTATTATAACTATCGGTTTTATTTTACAAACTATCATCGTGCTAGTTGGCATAATCCTTGCCCCTTGTGTTACTTTTCGCACCTTGAAGGTTCACTGCGAGCTGTTTCAAAACGTACAAACAAAATGTCGTTTCAAACAATTGTTGATTTGATCTATACTAAGATGACATATTTTAATTGTGAGGCTATTCTTGATAACGCAAAGCTTATTCCGTTGATAAACGAAGTGCTTCTCGATTTAAAAGATTTAAATCATTATACCATCAAGTGTGTGAAAAACATAAACCTTAGTACAGGTGTGGTTGAGTACGATGTCGCGACTCATTGGGAGGTTTGCTCTTGCCATGATAACTAATATTATTAGTGATAGCGTTCTTAAGTTCCATCAGTTAAGCACACCACTTGCTACTGTAGCTAAAAACAATGAAAAGGAATTGTTGATACTAAAAAACAATCCTGAAAACTTTTCTAAGATTTCACTTGCAAGTTATGAAGTTTCGCAATTACCGCGTGGGCTCAGTAGTATACAAACTACTGTAAATAATTTTTCTAATTGCGATTGTTCGTATTTGACAGTCTACTCATTTTATAATGATGCTTTGTTAAAGAGTGGAAATTACGCTTATGATAATAGTGGCAAAGAGTTAGTAAAATACAGTGAGCTGCTTGAAAAGAATAACTGTGATTTTTCTATTTCATTTTTTGTTTCAATAAGTAATGCGCTTTACTGTTATGACGAATATGGTTTTATTAAAGCAACACTTTCGATTGGTCAAGCTATTGAAAGACTCACTCAAGTTTGTATAAATAATTCGATTGACTTTAATATTGAATACAAAAATGCAAACACAACATCAAACGAATTACAGATCGATGTGACAAAACAATTATACATCGCAACAGTTAATATCAGATTAGGTAATGGTTAAAAGCAGACTATGTTCGACTATTATAATGAAGCGTTTTTTCTAAATCGTACTGTGTTCAAACCTGACCCAATTATCTCACTTGCAATTTTAAAGTGTGAGCGCTCACTAGATAAGAAAAAAGTTTTTCCATACACAAATACTTCCACGAACAAAAGTAAGTCTATAGCGCTTGGAAAACTTCATAGCGAATTTTTAGAACGCTTTAAGATGACATATCATCATAGGATGTCGAAAAAAACCACGAGCATAAAGTATGGTGACTTAACTCAAACTAAGATTAACAATGAAGCTCTTACTTATGGTGGCGATATAATATATGGCCACAAAGATACAACTGGAACTGCTTCAGGTTTTTGTTCTACCGAGATAATTGAAAAGGCGATTTGTGAGTTGGTTGAAAAGAATGAACTTATGCTGATGTGGTATAAAAAACTTACTTACGTTGTTGAACCGACTCAAAGTGTTGCGCAGCAAATAATAAGTTATGGACTTAATCCTTGCAATGTGAAACTGTTTTTTGCGCAAAATTTTAACAATCTATTTACAATTATTTGTTTTATTTTAAATGACAATGGTCTTATTATTGGTTCAGGTATTTCATGCGACAAAGATGTATGTTCTGCTTTAACTTCTTCCATTGAGGAAGCTATTATGCAAGAATGGGTTGACACATTTGCTAAAGATAAAATATTTTCACAAGAAGATCCTAACTTAAAAAAATATTTTGAAGAACTGTGCAATGCAAAAACGATTGATATTGCTACGCTTTCGCCAGTGCGCAATATTGAAATAGATAAACGCTTTGATGATATAGAAATAGTTCTATTAAACTTAAATGGTAAAAATCAAGAGCTAACTGTAAAGGCAATTTCCAAAAGCCTTATGAACTGTATTCCTGTCTCTGCAAGAATTATTCAAAATAAAGATAAGGCGATTGTAAAACTTTTCAATGTTGCTGACAATGCCGAAAGTATACCAGAATGCGCAGTTGTTTAAGTGGAGTGATTATGTATAATTTTTTTAGTCAAGACACAACATCGTTTAAAACTGATTTGAAAAATGCAACTTGTATAAAGTCAACTCAAAACTTTGATGCTATTGGTAGTGCGATACGAAATGAAAAACGCTCTGCGTCTTTATGTGCAATCGGTGAAGCTTACGAGCGTTATGGTTTAATGCAATATAATTGTGTGCCAAGTAAAAAGGTGATGGCAGTTTCGCTTTTGGATATGAGCGTAAGAGAATTTGATATTAATTTTTTGCGTGAGCAAGGTATTCTTTTTGATTCTTGTGGATGTGCGGCTCATGTAAATTCTACAGACTGTATTGAAAAAGCTTTTTTAGAATTTATCGAACGCCAAAGTTTTATCTTGTGGTATTTATCAAAGGGGAAAAGTTATTCGCTGCCAACTGATTTTTTAGATTTGCACGCTGAATTGACGAGCGTGTTTTCTGATGCGCGCGCCTATGAACTAAGTTTACTTGATTCGCGCTATGTTGTATTTTTAATCGGTAAGATAAAAGACATTATTTCAGTTTCACTTGCGACTGCCAATGATTTAATGAGTGCATGTGAGGGGACAGTAAATGAAATATATCAAATGCACGAATCGATTATCACAAACAGTTTTACAAAACAGAATAGCACTACTAGTGGCAAAGCTAGTGATTATGGCGATGCTTACTTTATGGTTGCTCCTGAAAAGATAGCTAATGCTTATCGTTCTATAGAACAAAAAGCTTTGTCAATTTCGCTGCGCCCTTCTTCACAGTGCGTAAACTTGACAGATGAAGTAAAAGAACTCAATAAAAAATATGGGATGAATCCTTATGTGATGTTTTTACCAACTCAAGAAACCAACGATAACAACATCAAGGTGTGTAAGGTGTTTGACTTAAATTGGTTTCCAAACCTTTTACCGAAAACTTATCACACTAGGATTTATGACTACATCGAAAGCGCAACCGGCTTAAAACTTGACAGGGCTTGTACTTATATTCCGTTTCCGTAAGGTTACATTAGTAGGAGAGCTTGACACAAAAATAAATCATGTTATAATAGACCACCGCATAGTAATAGTAGCGTTTTGCAAAAATGCGTATGGCTATTATTGAGTAGAACTGTTTTTCCAAAGTAGTGAATGTACATTTTCATATATTCACTGGTTTTAATTGGTTTGAGGTTAAAAAGTTTATGAAAGAAAATATTAGAAAACTACTTGCGGATTTTTCATGGCTATTTGCTATTTTACCAGCGCTTGTGTTTGCTCATGTTTTTTTTAAGTTGCTTGAGCTAGAAAAAACGGAAGAGCTTTTGGACATACTATTTGTAATATGGAACATTTTCACAAGTGCTTTTCTTTTTATGGGGTGTAACCTCACGCCGGCTAAACTTTTATTTTCAAAAGATACCCACATGAAATGGGGACTATTGCTTGCCTTTCTTTCTATCATCACACTAACGCAGTGTTATGACGAGGTTTTAGAATGCATAATGCGTTTTGATAATATTACTAAGTACTTTCGTAATCACGGGTTTGCGTTAGGTTCAAGTATGTTTGTTAAAATTCCTTCAGCAAGTTTCATTATAGGTGCTATATTTATCGCTCCATTTGTGGAAGAATTTTTGTTCCGTTATTATTTTTATTCCACTATGAAGGTTAGGTATGAATCTATATCTATAGCGATGATTCTTTCATCGCTTATATTTGCTTTGTTACATATTTCTGCGAACTATTCTACAACTGCTATAGTAATGATATTTTTTCATGGAATTATTTTTGCATACATTTTTGAAAAAACTAAGAGTATTTTACCGAGCATGTTACTGCATGCATTTAATAATGCTCTTGCTGTCTTTTTTAACTCTTTGCTATTTGCGTACAGCGTTTCTTTTGCACTTGTACTTGTTCTTATTAGTTTACTTATTTTGCTTATTGCTCTCGTTGTTTTTGTTGTACGAAAAATACTTGCGAGAAAGATAAAATATGTAGAAGTAGGTGGTGTAATTGACGCACCGTTTATACCGCAAGTTACTACTACGATTGACGAAGTGCTCACACAAACATCTGCTCCACTACAGGTTGATGATACAGTTGATGGAACGCCCAATCCGC
>JAFTEH010000095.1 GCA_017453745.1 Spirochaetaceae bacterium | reverse complement strand
TGCTTGCACACGGACTTAATGCAAGGCGAAAAAATGGGGTTCTTAGGGGGAACCCCTAAGCGATGCTTTTGGAAGGGATAGGGATTCTAAGGGAAAGGGAAACCTTTTGCTTCGAACAAAAGTGTGTCCCTTTCCCTTAGTCTTGGATGCAGGGAAACACAATCTCTGCAAAAATTGATTTCCCTATAGTTTTATTTTTCGCACTTGACTTTTTTTGCTCTTTTTCTGATATTCAGTATATGCCGAATGAAAAGAACATTATACCGATTGATAAACTATTACCGCAAGTGCTTAATATTATACCACTAGCCGGTAGACCGATTTTTCCAGGTGTGTTTACACCTATGATGATTACAGATCAGGAAGATGTAAATGCTATTGATTCTGCTTTTGAAGAAAATGGTTTTATAGGCTTTATGCTTTTAAAAAATGATAATAAAAGCCCTTCTTACCAAGATTTGTACGAAGTAGGTTCTGTAGCTAAGATAGTTAAAAAGATAAATCTTCCAGATGGTGGCGTTAATGTTTTTGTTTCAACATATAAGCGCTTTAAAATAAAAAAGGTTTTGAATAACAAAAATCCTATTCGTGCAACGGTAGAGTATTTATCTGATGAAAATGCCAGTGGGGTAGAGGTAAAAGCTCTTTTGCGAACACTTATCGGTGAGATGCAAAAAATTTCTCGTGATAATCCACTTTTTACTGATGAAATGCGGCTCAATTTGGTAAATATTGACCAGCCGGGAAAAGCCGCTGATTTTATAGCAAGTATTTTAAATATTACAAAGGACCTGCAACAGGAAGTTCTCGAAAGTATTGATGTTCAAAAGCGCATGGAAAAAGTATTTTTACATATCCAGCGTGAAAAAGAATTTATTGATATTCAGCATAAGATACAAGACGATTTAAATAAACGAGTTGAAAAAAATCAGCGAGAATATTTTTTACGAGAAGAATTAAAAAGTATAAAAGAGGAACTCGGTATTTCTTCTGATGCAAAAAGTATCGATGAAAAAAAGTTTAGAAAGCTCATTGATGAATTTAACTTTGAGGGTGAAGTAAAAGAAACTGTAGAAAATGAATTTGAAAAAATGATGATGTTAGAACCTGCTTCTGCAGAATATACGGTGAGCAGAACCTACCTTGAAACTATTCTTTCATTACCATGGAATGATAATCACATTGAAGACTATAACATAAAAAAAGCAGAACAGATTCTAAATGGTGACCACTATGGTCTGGATGATGTAAAAAAGAGAATTATAGAATATCTTGCCGTGAGAAAACTAAAAAAAGACGATAAGGGGGCTATTATACTTTTGGTAGGGCCACCAGGTGTTGGAAAAACGAGTGTCGGTATGTCTATTGCTCGGGCTATGAATAAAAACTTTTTTAGATTTTCTGTGGGTGGCATGCGTGATGAAGCCGAAATTAAGGGGCATAGGCGTACTTATATTGGAGCAATGCCTGGTAAAATATTACAAGGCTTAAAAATTAGCAAAAGCAAGTCTTGTGTTTTTATGATTGATGAAATTGATAAAATGGGTGAAAGTTATCACGGTGATCCTGCAAGTGCCCTTTTGGAAGTACTGGATCCTGAACAAAATACTACATTCCGGGACCACTATCTTGACTTGCCGTTTGACCTTTCAAAGATTGTATTTGTTTTAACGGCGAATACGCTTGATACGATTCCACGCCCCCTTTTAGATAGGGCAGAAGTTATTCGTCTTTCGGGTTATATTGACTCGGAAAAACTAGAAATAGCACGGCATTTTTTAATTCCGAAGAGTTTAAAAAAGCATGGCTTGGATAAAAAGAGCGTTTCGTATTCTGCAAAAATTTTACTGTATCTTGCAAATAGCTATGCGCGTGAAGCGGGGGTACGAAGTTTTGAAAAAATGCTCGATAAAATTCACCGAAAACTTGCGACCGAAATTGTAAAAGAAGAGCGCAGTATCGATGAAACCTTAGTTATTGATCAAGAAGTTGTCACTAAGCTACTTGGAAAGCCTCTCTTTAAAGAAGATACAACGGTAGCGTCCGTGCCTGGAACTGCAATCGGGCTTGCGTGGACTGGTTTGGGTGGTGATACGCTTTTGATAGAAAGTATTATACATAGAGGCAAGGGTGCTATAAAACTGACAGGGCAAATGGGTAATGTTATGAAGGAATCCGCTTCTATAGCATGGTCATGGATACAACGGTATGCCACTCAGGAAAAGATTAAGGAGCCACGCTGGTTTGATGCTCATGTTGTGCATTTGCATATTCCCGAAGGAGCAACCCCAAAAGATGGACCATCTGCCGGTATTACTATGACGGTTGCGCTTGTCTCTCTTTTGCGTAATCAGACGATAAAACCAAAACTAGCGATGACAGGGGAACTTTCTTTGACAGGGCAGGTGTTACCCATCGGTGGCTTAAAAGAAAAAACAGTAGCGGCACATCGAAATGGCATTAAAGAAATCATTATCCCTAAGCAAAATATGCGAGATTTGGATGAAATTCCTGAAAATGTAAAAAAAGGCATTATTTTTCACCCTGTGCATACTATGGAAGAAGTTTTAGATATTGCCTTTGAAAAAAAAACGCTCTCTCGAAAACCTATTCCTAAGGTAGATATAAAGATAAAGTAATAGAAAGAATATAAAAAATATTTTTTTTATTATGAAAATAGGAAAAAGTACTTGACAAAATAATGTGTACTTATATAAACTTAGGAGATAGTATAAGGAGAATTGCTATGTATATAACTATTGAAGAATTAGACGAATATCGTTTAAAATATCTTGCCGTTAATTCTGATGATGATGAATTTGATGATGAAGACGAAGATGAGTATGATGGGTTTCACGAAGAAGGGGACTTTGATGATGAGTTTGATGAAGATGATGAATTTGACGACGATGATGAGTTTGAGGATGACGATTTTGATGATGAAGATGATTTCGATGATGAATTTGACGAAGATGAATTTGATGATGAATACGAAGATGAAGATGAGGATTTTGAAGACGATTTTGATGATGAAGATGAAGACTATGATGACGATTTAGGTTATGATGATTTTGAAGAGTAGTTCTTTTGCATTTTATCGTCTATGGTGGGCTGTTATATGGAACGAATGATACAAACACCTATCACTGTGTTTTCGCTCTTAAAAGAAGGGGCACGACTTCCTCAGTATAAAACAAAAGGTGCTGCAGGGGCTGATGTGTTTGCCTGTCTTAAAGAGCCTGTTACTATAAAGCCGATGCAGCGTGTCTTGGTTAGTACGGGACTTGCTGTGCAAATACCTGCTGGATTTGAATTGCAGTTACGACCGCGCTCTGGACTTGCCTTAAATCATGGTATAACGATTTTAAATACTCCAGGTACTATAGACAGTGATTATCGAGGGGAACTATTGGTTCTCTTGGTAAACTTAGGTTCGCAAGACTTTGTTGTATCCAATGGAGATCGTATTGCGCAAGTTGTGCTTGCTCGCGTTTTTCAAGCGGACTTTGTTCCTACGCTTGAATTGGACACAACTGAGCGTGGTGCTGGGGGCTACGGTTCAACCGGACTCGCTTAGTATCAGTAACTCGTTTTGAACTAAACTGGAAAGACTATCTCTAAAAGAATTTCTTTTAGAGATTTCTTCAAAATTGTGCCATTTGGAGCCTTGTAATTTCAGGGCTAAAAGTTGCCTCGTATTTTTAGCAACTTCTAAACTCAAAGTAATAGGGAATTTTTATGGAATTATATGAAGATTGTGAAGAAAAGATGAAAAAAACGATTTCTGCCTTGCAGGAGGAATTTTCTGCAATTCGGACAGGAAGAGCATCTGCAAATATGTTTGATAAGATTCGCGTGGATAGTTATGGAACACCTATGCCCATAAATCAGGTCGCTGGTATTTCTATTCCTGATGCTCGCATGGTAGTGATTCAGCCTTGGGACAAGGCAATGCTTTCTGAAATTGAAAAAGCTATTCTCAAAGCAAATATGTCCTTAACACCTTCAAATGATGGTAAGGTTATCCGTATATCTATTCCACCTCTTACCGATGAACGCCGTGCTGAAATTGCAAAACAGGCAAAAAAAATAGCCGAAAACTACAAGGTTGCTATTAGAAATATTCGTCGTGATGGTATTGATGAAGCAAAAAAACAAGAAAAGGCTGGCACTTTTACCGAAGATGCTCGGAAAGTTATGGAAGATAAGTTACAAAAACTAACGGATAACTATACAGCGCAGATAACAAAGATTTTAGAATCGAAGGAAAATGAGATTTTAAAAGATTAGTTTTTTCTAATAGGCATACATGTGTAATAAAGCAAGAACACTTGTTTTACTGGTTATTCAGAATTCAAGTTAAACGGTGGTCTTGCTTTTTGTTGAAACCTCTAAAAACATATCTGGGTGTTTTGTTGTTCTCTCGTAGTTTTTAGAGGCTTTCTCTGAAATCGCTGGGTTTGAAATCTTGCCATTTCAAAGTTCAAACTCAAGGCGTTTTGCAACTATGCACTGTATAAAAGCGCTTTTATACAAGCGTGTTATGAAATAGCTTTTAGTTTTATATCGCCGAACATTGTATGTTGCCATACACTTATCATTTTAAACTTAACTGCTTCGAGAATAGCCATAAACGCACAAATGACATCTAACAAGTTTCCTTGTCGCGTTATTAAGTCGGTGAATAAACATTCGCCCTTTGTAGCAATGAGTTCATTGATGAGCGAAATTTTTTCACTAACAGAAATTTCTTCATATATATTTAATAAATGTTCGGTATTGTAACTGGTAACGAGTCGCGAAAAAGTTGTTAGTAATTGCCATGTATCCAGTTTTTGCCAGGATTCATCATCGGTAAAGGGTAGGGCTACTTGGAATTTTTTTCGTTCAAAAAACCATTCAGATTCGCCTTCACGCTCTTCCATTAAAGTAGAAAGTTTTTTATATTTTTGGTATTCAATTAACTGTTCAACGAGATTTTGTCTTGGGTCATCAAAATCTTCATCATGTAAACTCACTTCAACAGGTAATAACATTGCACTTTTTATATATAACAAATTTGCAGCCATAGCATAAAAGTCTGTTAAGTTTTCAAGTTCAGGCGAAACTGCATAATCAAGGTATTCTAAATATTGCTCTGTTATATCGGCAATCGGAATATCATAAATATTGATTTCGTTTTTTTTGATTAAAAACAAGAGTAAATCTAAAGGTCCTTCAAATTTTTCAGTTTTAAAATCCGTGTTTGAAATAATTTTATCTACAGTCGCTTCCATAGGTATATTCCTCTATACTAAATCCTTCTAAATTAAGTTCCCTTACCGAACAGTATTTTTGCACACCTTGGTATTCCAGTTGTTCTAAATATGTTTTATAAGGTATCTTAGTTATAGGTTCGGCATAATTTGGTAAAACCTCAAGGAGCGGAATAAGCACAAATTGTCTTTTTTTCATTGCAGGATGTGGAACTATAAGTGTATTTGTTTGGATAACATGCTCACCGAATGCAAGAATGTCAATATCAATAGTTCGAGGTCCCTTTGGTATCGCCTTATGTCTGTGACGCCCCAGTTTATATTCAATGCTCTGAGTTTTTTTTAGTAAGTTTTCTGCATCTTTGTTATATTGTGCTACATATACAAGATTTAAAAAATCGGCTTGTTGCTTAAAATCTTGTGGCTCGGTTGAATATACCGAAGAAATACATGCTCCCGTTGTACATTTTAAAAGTTCCTTAATAGCTTGTTTTAAGTATTCTAATCGATTTCCCTGATTTGAGCCTAAACTTAAAATAATTTGTTCCATAGTTACTTCTGCAAGTATTATGTGAAGTAAAAAAAAGTCAAGATGCGTAATGTATCTGTTTTATTGCTCTGTGAACAATAGATCAAAAGATGATTTTGCTCTGATAGCACATACTTAATTTTTGAATGGCTCATGTATACATAGCTAAAAAGGCTTCCAGATTTTTTAATAGAGCATTTCGCTCTATTTCTGGAATCGGTAAAAGGGTAGCAGAAAAAGATGTATCATTTTTGAGCCTTTTTAAAACTTCTTTATATGAATCAAGGATAGTTTTTTTTTGCAGATGAAGAGGGCTTATCGATTGTATACTCACATCGATTTCTTTTTCGGAAATACTTGTTGTATTAGTATTTTTGATAAAATCTTCAATGTCGACATATAGTATGCCTGGAATATACATACCTTTTTTTGAAAAAGTAAAAACAGAAACATGTTTCGGTTTTGTTTGTATTGCCGATTCAAACCACCAGCCATATAGTTGCATCCGTTTTTCAGTCGGGATTGTACAATCTTTCCCTAAGTTAGACGGAACTAAAAATGGTTGGGAAGAAAAAAAACTTTCTACTAACTTTGTATGAGAAGAACAGAGTTTTGTAGACAGGCTATGAGTTTTTTCTTCAAAGGTACTTCCCCGAAAATGAGTTTTTCCATCAACGAAACTCAAATCCAACCCAGAAAAATAAATATTTTTTACACCTAAAAAGAGGGCAAATGAATATGCCGTAGTTGCCACCGAGCCACCCGAATGTAAAACAGGCAGAATAAAATCATTTGCGGTATGCTGTATTATCCTACAAACTTCATCAATGAGGGGGAGCCCCTGACTAAACAAAAGCGTTTTTTTTGTATCTAATTGTAGTGCATGGGTAAAAATCGTTATTTCAGATACGAGCACCGTTTGTGATAAGTTGACAAATTGCAAATGTTGAAAATTTACATATTGTGGGTCCCCAGTAATGATAAAATGAGGTATAATATTGTTAGCTATTAAAAGTCGACATGCAGTATCGACCGCAATAATGATAATATTATTCAACTTATGTTTTAAAATGTGAATATCATATTCAAGACTTGGTCCGCCTGCAAAGATAATGGCAGAATTTCCGGAGTAAGCATTTTCTAACTGGGCAATAGTTGATAATGGCTTTGTCCCGTAAAAAAAATTTTTTGCTGAATTTTTAAACCAGCGTTCAAAAAATTTTTTTGCTGTATGAGCATTAACCGTTTTTCGTGCTACCATGCGTTGCTTTATAGTTAAAAATTCATGGTACCATGCTTTATGTAAAGTTTCAAAACTCCTCAAAAAAAATGGATTAATTTCTAATGCATCAATCGATTGTAGAAAATGTACGAGTTCTCGTGGTGAAATTCCAACAAGAATACTTATGTCCTTGTGCAAAAAAAAACTGTCAAGTTTTCTATTTGCCATAAAAAGTAAAAAAACATATATATCAGGTTCTACTATAACAAGTTTTGATTCTGTATGTTTTAGCAAAAAAAGTTCAATATGGTAGCCTAAGCCCAATCCACAAAAAACATACATGTTTTTTTGATGGACTTCCAAAGTAGAAAGTATATTCCGTGCTTCTGTTTGAGAATCATAATGAGAATGCAAAAAATGTGACCCAACATGTAGTGTATAGGCTTTGTCATTTTTTTTGCACTTGCTTATGTTATAGTCTTGAGGGATTCCCTTAAACAGTTTTAGGATAGATGCTTTTGTATCAAGATGCAATAAGCGTGCAAGTTCGGGAAAGCGTTTATTGAAAAGATTGCAATTATGGATAAGGTATGCCGTATGTAAGTTCTTATCCTGTGAGTCAGGTATACTATTTAAGTTTGAGTTCAATTTTTGTTCCTTGTGTCAGTGGTTCACCTGGCGCTGGTTTTTGCTCGTACACATAGCCGTCACCTTCTATTAAAATAGTATATTGATATGGATTTAGGCTCTGGTCAAACAAACTTTGTAATTCTTTTTTTGATATACCACTTAGGTCAGGCATTGTTTTTCCGAGTATTATTTTTTTACCTATTTCAGTTGAAACAATGCCTGAATGTTTAATATTTATGCTTCCATCACGATTTAACCCATAGTAGTCAACAATTTCACTTGCAATTTCACTGATAATGGGCGCAGCGACAACAGACCCATAAATATTTCCTTGGGGTTTTATAACAGCAAGGTATAAAATAATCTGTGGGTTATCTGATGGGAAAAGGGCTATACAACTTGCCACATAATCGGTTTTACTATATGTTTTTTGTCCCTCAAGAACCATTTGGGCTGTACCAGTTTTAGCAGAAATCGGTACTCCACTCACAGAAGCACGCCACGCAATGCCATTATCTGTAGCCATATACTCAAGCATTTTTTCTGCCGTTTTTGCTGAAATAGGGGTGCTTTCAACCTCTGGTGTATGGACATATAAGACAGTTTCGTTATTGTCAGTTATTTTTGAAATGAGACTAATATCAATGCGGTTCCCTCCATTTGCAAATGCGGTCGCGGCTTCAACAATTTGTAAGGCTGAAACACCGAGTTCTTGCCCCATCGCTATTGTTGGTTTTGAGCGTGCTGACCAAGAACGAGGGTTTGCAAATAATCCACTTGTTTCTCCAGGAAGCTCTATTCCTGTTTTTTGCCCAAAACCGAATTCCCGCAATTTTTCATAAAATGCTTGATTTGAACTTGTTTCGCTCATGTAGGATACCCCTACATTGCATGAATGTTGTATAATGCCCTCTGCTGTTACTGTTCCGTGTGGGGTTTGGCAGGTAATGGCAGGTAAATTTGAATGAGGAAATGAAAAAGAACCATCACAATAATACTGCTCATGCTCTATATCTTCGTTTAAGTCCATAAGCGCAGCAACAGAAAAAATCTTAAAAACAGAGCCTGGCTCGTAAATGTAGTTGGCTGGTCTATCTAATAGTTGTTCCGGGCTACTTTGGGTAAAAAATGCTAGATCAGGGGAGGGTTCACTTACATAACCTAAAATTTCACCAGATTTTGCATCGGCAGCGATAAAAATTAAACTTTCGGATTGCCATGTTTCCATAGCGGTTTCACTTGCTTTTTGCATAAGATATTGAATGTGGTTATCTATACTTAAAAAAACATTATAGCCCTTGCCATCATAGCCCTCTGTATGTTCAGGTGGCGATAGGATATTTTGAGCAGAATATTCAATTCCAGATAAGCCATATCCATCATCACCCAAAAAACCTATAAGCGTTGAAGCTAATTTATTTTCTGGATATGTCCGATTGATAACTTCTTCAAGTCTTATGCCTTTGAGATTATTCTGTTTTATCGCTTCAGTGATAATTGCTTTTTGGCTTTCTGTTAATTTTTTTTTAAGGTATAAAAAGTTAGAACCGTCAGAAGTAAGTTTTTGTAAAATGTCTTCCTCGCTGCTTCCTATGAGTGGGGCTATTACCTTAGCGCATAGTTCTTTATCGGTAACGAGCGTTTTTGTTGCAGAAAGATTATAAAGTTTGGTTTGTAATGCCAATAACTGTCCATTTCTGTCAGTTATTGCGCCTCTCATTTTAGAAAAATTGGGCAGTTGGATTGGAGGCTCATCTGCCGAAAGCATAAATGAACCAAACTGAAAGAGCAAACTTATAATAAAAATAGCAATAAGGAAAAAGATAAATATAAATCGATACTTTATATTGTGTATTCTTTTTGTCGTATTTTTATCGTAACTATTCACTTAAATAAAACCTTGCCCAAGATATTTTTTTCAGCTACAAATCCATAACTGCGTGAATCATGAGAAACATCAAGCCTATCACCTAAAACAACAAGATAGCCATCAGGAACAAAATGCAAGCGTCCATTTGCGCAAAGATGTAAGTAGCTTTCAGGGCTTAGTTTTAAGTACAAGTTGTCTAAGCATAAAAAGGTAGTTTCACCATTTTTATATACTACAAGTGGTGCACCCGATTCCAAAGCAACCCGTTTTACAACAGAGCGCCCACTATTTTTAAAGAGTACAACATCACCTGCACGCACCGATTTCCATGTAAAGACCGTCTTTTCCCAAATAGAAAGGGGAAACTGATATGCTAACTTAAAAACAAGCAAAATTTCTCCATCTTGTATAGAAGGAAACATCGAACTACCTGAGGTAACTTTTACATCAAATGCTAAGACTAAAAAGCATAAACTTACCACAAGTGCGAAAAAAAATTTCTTTTTGCTCACAAGGTCCTATATGTTATAACTGTGCAATTTCGCTAGTCATACTAAAATCGTATATCGATTTTGCGAGTCAGTTCAATCACGCCATAAACCAAAACAAATCTGCATTACTACAGTGACTGAGCAATGCAGATAAAACAGACCAATAATGTATGTTTAGTTATTTAACCTCGTAGAATTGATCCTTTTTTCCCTCACATAAAGGGCACTTCCAATCTGCTGGCAAAGCCTGAAAATCTGTCCCCGCAGCGACACCTTTATCAGGAACTCCAGCACTTGGGTCATATACATATCCGCAAAGGTCACATACAAATTTTGACATACTAAACTCCCTTCGTTTATTATAGTATAAAAGATAAAAAATAACAAGTGCAAAACACTTGAAATCACCAAAAATTTAGTAGGCTTTCCCTCTGTGTAAGTTTGAGCAATAAAAATATTTTTACTTACCAAATCCCATAAACGATTATAGTGGTACTTTGTTACAGGTAAACAGGAAAAATTATAAAACAGCTTTTTTAGAGATTTTCGACAGGCTCATTTTATGGAAACGCATAGGAAAGCCTTTAGGGAACCGCTAAAAACGCATCTAGTTGCTTTACTGTCCTATCATCGTTTTTAGAAGTGCCCTTTATTTTTCATTGTATGGAATATCAAATACTACGGGGAAACAGCATTGTAAAAAGCAAGTAGCTGGATTCCTACACATATCTTACTTAAAAACGGCAAAAACCCTTTGCGGAACGGCAAGTAGGGCAAGCAAAATAGCTGAAAGTAAAAATGTCAGTATTCGATTATTGTAAAAATAATAGGTTCCCAAAATAATACAGAGAGGAAACGAAAGGACTATAAGAAGAAGTAGAGCAAGTAACACGGCTACGGTTTGTGGCATAAATGAAACAAGTGGTGTTAGTTTTAACAAGAGTTCCGATAAAAAAACAACCGAAAACATAAGAAGTAAAAGAATTTCGGCTCTAAAACTTTCAGGCTCTAAGCGATAGCTAAAAACAGCCGCCACAAAGAGAATAGAAAACAAGCCCAGTATCATGGATGGCACTTGTAAATAGACTTCTTCACTCAGTGAAAACGAAAATAAAAAATAAAGTGGAAGTGAAATGAGTAAGGGGATAGCAAAATATTTCAAAAAAATTCTAAAAGTTTCAGCGAGAATAGAAGTAGTAGATTCAAGTGCCGAAAAACTAAAAAAAGTTAAAACAATACAAGAGAGAACCCCTAAAAAAGCGCCTATAACAAATGCCGCAAAACTATGAGAGCGACTTTCATTACTAAAAATATAATAAACGCAACCAACGATGCAGGTGCAAAAGGTTAAAATAATCATTTGTAGTCGGATTGTAATAAAAGTTAAAAAAAAAACAAGTATATAGGCGCCAATCAGAATCGAACTGATGCATAAAAGTTTTGCAGACTTCTCCCTTACCACTTGGGTATGGCGCCGTAACGAAGACTATAATACTAAAAAGACTATTTTTTGTCAAGGACTTTTTTATAACATTTTTAATAAGTTTTAATAAAAATATACATAAAAAGTCCTAAAATAAGTTATAAGGTACCCCTTAAAAAACTAGTCAGTCAAAAACTTAGTTGTTTTTATTGGTTTAATAGTCCGTATAAGTTTGTAACAAACCATTTTCGCTCATCTGCAATATCAGAAGCGATTAAGCCCGGCTCAACTTTTGCCGTTGTTTCTACTAAAAGATAGTTTGTTTTACCATCACTCATCTGTGCCCCTGACAGTGGAATATCAACTCCACAGAGGGCATGTCCAAATTCGGGCGAAATAAAAAGTGCATTTTTTATTCCAAGTTGCGATAATATAATATTCAGCAAGAGACAACGAGTATCACAGTCGCCAGTATTTGTTGTACAAGCAGTCACTAAGTCTACAAAGTCAGTTCCATCTGGTATGCGTATATATGAAAAATGTTGTACATGTTCTGCTAATACTTTTAAAACGGCGCTCTTATCTTGTAATATCCCCTTTTTTAGAAGTGCATTTTTTATTTCAAATGCAAAAGATTGCAGTCGCGCCCAAGAATCTCTAAATATTGTTCTATAGTATCGTTGCCATGCTTGCAAAATTGAACCACTCTGCGTGCTCAAAGTTAATACAGAAAACTCTCTCTCTACAACACTTTTATTTGCTTCTGCATCAATAGGATGCATGTAAAAGGTAAGCGGTTGCTTATCGAACATAATACTTACTTCTTCAAAATGATTATCTCGTTGGTATAAACAAGTTGTAACAGGTCCAGGAACATAAAAAGAGAGTGGTCCGGTAAAAATACTGTCTAACGAGGAAATAATAATAGGCTCACATATTTTTGCCATAGAAGTTTCAGAGTACGCTATTACACTAAGCCAACAGTCCTTGAGTTTTAATACTAACATCCAGCCACTGTATTCAACTGCTTGCATAAAGGTAAAAGTGGAAAGTTGTGCTTCGTGCTCACACCAAAAAAACGGTATATCTTTGTGCTGAGCCACTAACTGTGTAAAGATGCTTTCACAGGCTTTTGCGGTATTTTCAAATGTCGAAATACTGTCATAGGAAACTTGTAGTTGGCAAGGCACTAAGGTGTTTTTGAATAAAAATCTATCTTTTTGATTGGACTCAACGAGTTGGTAGCCATTAGGTAAATCAAGTGTAAAGTTATGTGAACGGGAAGTCAGTGCCTGTCCAAAACAGGGAGCAAGATAAAATAAGAGTGTAAAAAAAAATACGGATGCTTGTTTCATAATCTTCAATGCGTAAAACAAATGAAATGCTAGGAATAGTTACATTTCAAAAAACAGGATGGGTGATAATTTTTTATAAAGCAATAGGGAACCTTTAAAAACTTTTTAAATTTTGAGTTTTTAGAAGTGCCCAATATGTGTAGGCCGTTTTTATAATTTTATACGAATTTATGCGAAAAACTTATTTACCTTCTTAACTTTTTTTTGTTTTATTGCTATACTTACTTCAGTTTCAAAATGTGTTGATGGCTCGTTAAAAATCTTAACTTTTCCAACAGAGACTTTGAGTTTTTTGACTAATTTGCCGATGTACAACAGGGAGTTCGTATTCGATGATAAAACATCAGAAGTTTCTTATCCGTTTGTTGATTTGTTTATTTTCAGCAATACTGTTTGTGTTCTTTATGGCATTTATTAGCCCGCGTATTTTGTTTTTGGGTAAGTTTGATGCTGCACAATATGTTATTATGTCTGCAGGTGGAGGCGAACAGGGCTTTGTTGAATTAAATGTTTGGTGGCGTGCTCTGATTGCCAGTGTTGTTTTTATCTTGTTGACTATTTTTACGAGAATGATTACTTCGATTTTTTTAACAAGAATTGAAGAACATGGATACGAAAAAGAACGAACAAAATTGTTTATGGATTTTGTAAATGATTTAAAGTTTACGAATACAGGCGAAGAACTTGTCGCTGTTATACAAAAGGATCTAGAGTATAAGGCAAATTGTGAAGTAACACTCATAGAAGCAAAAACTGATTTTGTTGATTATAACTGCGGATCTCGTTTTGTTTCCGACCCCAAAACATTTGAAAGATTAGATTCTCTATTCAAAAGTTTGAAAACAGGAGCTTTGTATTTTTTTAATAACCAACTAGAAATAGTGAAAAACACAAATACCGCAAAAGGATTTGCTATAGTTACTGATAGGTCTCGTTTTATAGTAGTGTGTCGTTTTATAAAAGATGTAGAAACTTCTGTTTTTGACATGATATTCAATGAATATCTAAACTACGAAAAACGCTCAGAAACAATGGGTGAATTATTAGCCTTGTCTGAATTAGCGCAAGAATGGAATATGGTTTCTGAAACTCAAATGTCTTTTTTACCTTCTAAGATTCCTGATGTGCGCGATTTAGATATTGCTGCATACTATAAACCTCTTGTTAATGTATCAGGTGACTATTATGATTTTATTGAAGTAGATGAATATAAAACTATTTTTGTAGTTGGAGATGTATCTGGTAAGGGTTTACCTGCTGCCTTGATTATGGGGGTTG
>JAFTEH010000094.1 GCA_017453745.1 Spirochaetaceae bacterium | reverse complement strand
CGTCTCCTAACCTGCCTACCGTCAGGCAGGCGGCGACTACACCTCACGGTTTACCAACTATACTATGCTTTAAAAAAGCGAGCCCGTTAGCGAATCGTCCGGGTGATAATTCTTTTTTATTGTCACACGGATTCGGAATTTCTACGAAATTCCATACAATTTACAGTATCACTGAAGGACTTTTTCATTATCACACGTATTCATTGCTACGCAATTTCGAGGGTGCTCGTCACCTTGCGAGGTGAGTTAGGGTGACTAGCGTTAGCGAATCGTCCGTGTGATAAACCTTTTTTAATTGTCACTCAGGACTCGTTGCTACGCCCGTCGCCTAACCTGCCTATCGTCAGGCAGGCGGCGACTACACCTCACGGTTTACCAACAACACTATGCTTCATAAAAAGCGAACCCGTTATTTGCAACGAAGTTTCCAGCAGGGCGAGCAGCGTTAGCGAATCGTCCGTGTGATAATAGCTCGATAGATTGCTTTACCTGTTCACCCACACTGGCGGAAGGTACCCCTCACACGATACCGCAATAATAGACTAAAGGGCTCGATGTTAGTAATATTGATTTTTTGACTTCTTTCTCTTGACGAGTAGCCATTAGTTTTAGTACATTATATGACAGTATTAGGAGAATAATTTTATGAAAACAGTAATTATTGGCGGTGTTGCAGGTGGGGCAACGGCGGCGGCTCGGTTACGCCGACTTGATGAAAAAATGGAAATTGTCATTTTGGAGCGAGGGGGATATATTAGTTATGCAAATTGTGGGCTTCCCTATTATGTGGGCGATGTCATTACAATGCGAGAAAACTTACTATTACAAACGCCAGAGTTAATGAAAGAGCGATTTAATATTGATGTTCGTGTACGAAATGAAGTAACTCGGATTAATCCAAAAGAAAAAACCGTAACGGTAACATCGGATAAGGGCGAGTACAAAGAAAGCTATGATGAACTTATTATCGCGACAGGTTCAAGCCCACTTACGCCACCAATCGAAGGCATTAACACACAAGGTATTTACACACTGTGGAATGTGGACGATGTTGACAAAATCCGTAGCGTTGTTGATGAGGCAAAGCCAAAGACGGCTGCGGTGATTGGGGGCGGTTTTATCGGACTTGAGATGGCAGAAAACCTACACGCACGCGGAATAACTGTTTCTATTATAGAAGCACAAAATCAGGTGATGGCTCCTGTGGATTATGAAATGGCAAGCATTTTGCACGAACATCTTGATGTAAGCGGTGTAAGTTTGTATCTCAACAATGGAGTAAAAAGTTTTGAGCGTGAAAATGACAAGGTAAAAATTAACTTGACAGATACAAGCGTTTTTGCAGACATGGTCATACTTGCAATCGGGGTGCGTCCAAACAGCAGCCTTGCGATAGAAGCAGGCATTAAAGTAAATGAGCGAAAAGGCATTGTCGTCGATTCAATGATGAAAACAAGCGAGCCACATATTTGGGCTTGTGGGGATGTCGTTGAAGTTGACCATCTTGTAACAGGCACTAAAACAATGATACCGCTTGCAGGACCTGCAAACAAACAGGCCCGCATTGTTGCCGACAATATTTGTGGAGCAAGCAAACACTACAAAGGCAGCATGGGTACTTCGGTTGCAAAAGTTTTTGACTTGACAGTTGCTTCCACAGGTATTAACGAAAAAACATTGCAAGCACAAGGTAAGAAAAAACATCTCGACTATGAAACGGCTCTTATCAGTGCTAAATCCCACGCAGGCTATTATCCAATGGCGACACAAATGTTTTTAAAACTTATTTTTACACAAAGCGGCAAGGTACTTGGGGCACAAATTGTTGGACAAGACGGAGTTGACAAGCGAATCGACACAATCGCTACGACAATTTCAAACGGTGGTACGGTCGATGCCCTTATGGATTTAGAGTTAAGTTATGCTCCGCCCTTTTCTTCGGCAAAAGATCCTGTCAATATGTTAGGCTTTGTTGCAGAAAACATACGGAAAGGGCTTGTCAAGTTTTCTACAAAAGATGAACTTGAAGGGAAAGTTATACTTGATGTAACTGAAGATGTGGAGCGAGATGTTTTTTCAATTCCAAACTCAATTCATATTCCGCTTGGTCAGTTGCGAAGGCGAATTGGCGAACTTGACAAAAACAAAGAAATAGTTGTTTATTGTGCAATCGGGGTGAGAGCCTATAACGCTGCTCGCATTTTATCGCAAAACGGATTTGAAAAGGTGAGCGTATTAGAGGGCGGTATAAGTCTTTACAAATCACTGATACATAACATCAATCCACAAGGGACTAACAAAATGAAACAGGTGCACGCAGAATCAAATGTCGAGCCTCTTACTCATTCTAGCAATATAGAAATACTTGACTGTTGCGGTATGCAGTGTCCAGGCCCCATCATGAAAGTTAATAATGCCTTATCAAATATGAAAGCAGGTGATATTTTGCGCGTTTGTGCAACCGATATGGGTTTTGCACGCGATGTAGAAAGTTGGTGTGCTCGAACAGGAAACACATACATGGGTATGGAAAAAAAAGATATGCAAACCATTGTAACAATTCAAAAAGGGAGCACAAGCCAAAATGTGTCGCAAAACAGTTGCAATCAAAATACAGCCCAAGATAAAACGATAATTGTTTTTGACGGCGATATGGATAAGGTGATGGCTTCTTTGATCATTGCAAATGGGGCTGCAAGCATGGGACGAAAGGTTACAATGTTTTATACTTTTTGGGGATTAAACGCATTGCGAAAAACAAAAAAGGTTTCCGTAAAAAAATCATTCATCGAAAAAATGTTTGGGGCGATGATGCCGCGTGGCTTGACAAAATTAAAACTTTCTAAGATGAATATGGGCGGCATGGGTAAGCGGATGATGGAAATGGTTATGAAAAAGAAACATGTTTCATCGCTTGAAGAACTTATGCAACAGGCAATGGCACAAGGTGTTAAAATGATTGCCTGTACTATGTCGATGGATGTTATGGGCATAAAAAAAGAAGAACTCATTGACGGAGTTGAACTTGCAGGCGTTGCAACCTATTTAGGCGAAGCCGAAAACGCAAATGTGAATTTGTTTGTGTAGTATTTTATTTATAATATTATAACGCTTTTTTGGGCAAGTGCTTACGGTGTTGTCAGTATTTTATCGCACAAATGGTGCGACAAAATGTACCAGAGGGCTGTTTTTGAAAAAACAGCCCTCTGCACCTACGCCCCCTGTCGCGTCTACAGGAGGGCTCGCTAAAGCGAGCTCTCGCATGTAAGCCGCCTACTTCACAGTGCGAACAAGGCGAAAGCCCAAGACGCCGTTGAGGCGGACCTCCGGCGAGTTGGCGTTGCGGTAAGACGCACGACAGTCAGAGGATAAGGTCCAGCTGCCGCCACGTAGGACGCGGTCCGAGCCAGACGAGGCACCCGCAGGGTCGGTCGCATCTCCTTCCGTGTACCCTCCGTACCAGTCCCAGCACCATTCAAATACATTTCCACTCATGTCATAGAGTCCATAGCCGTTTGGTAGCTTTTTCTTTACCTCGTGGGTTCTATTATCGCTGCTATTAATATACCAAGCGTATTTTCCAAGTCCGCTCTCAATTGTAGTTCCAGCCCAAACCGCTTTATCGGTTGAAGCCTCTCCACCGCG